>JAYWMS010000031.1:0-7341 GCA_035873215.1 Nitrospirota bacterium
ACGTGAACCATGATTCCGTGACGCGACTGAAGTGTGCCTGCTAAATCTGCAAGTCTCGATTCATCACGGGCAACCAGCAGCAGGCGGTACCCTTTGGTCGCAAGGTTTCTGGCATAGGCAGCCCCTATGCCACGTGATGCGCCGGTAATCAGGGCTAGTGGTGATGCAGAGGTAGGCATTGATTCTCCCATAAACCATTGAACGATGGGCAGTTGAGTATTCTATAGTAACACAGACGAACAGCCTCCCTAGCAAGCTTATTTTACAATAAGGAGGTTGCCTCCTTGTATGGAAAATCCTATCACAAAGACCTGTCTGCCGTAGTGTGGAAAGGGAGTCAGAATTTGTGAACCTGATGGCATCTGTGGAGGAACCCTTTGGCAGGTCCTTTCATTTTGCTTCAAGGAATGGGACTTTCCACCGATAGATTTTATCGAGAAGGCGAAAGGGCAAACTGCTTGAGAGGGCAGGACGCAAAGCCAAGAAACCTGGGTTAGGGAGTGTTCGTTGAGTGCACTTCCAGGGTTTGTCTGGTTACAACGCTTCGCAGGATAGCCGCCTGCCCCTTTAATGCCCATTCCTTCGTGAGTGGGTGTCTCCCATCGCTCTTCTACACCGTTTGTTCATGAAAACGTATCATTAATCATAATTGCGTTGTTTGGCATGACGTGGTCGTACTTGAAGCGAAGGAGTGTTATGAAATGAGTTTGTCATCTTCTGAGTGGTTATCGATCATTCGACGAGAGTATCTCCAGTCTTTTCTTCCCAATGGTGGGGCAGCCGTTAAATTTGCTGTGACCCCTGATCCACAAAGCCGGCAGGGCATTCCACTTCAACTTCGAGATATGGCAAAGGAAGAGGGATTCCTCTTTGCCAAGGTGGACGCCCAATACGTCAAGATGCACTTGATGGATCGGGTGTTTCATAAAATTGCGAAACAGATTGATTGGGATGATTTGGCCTATACGTTTCTGACGCGATTGTTGAAAGAGAATGGGTATCAGCTTCCGGTGGATCGTGCTGACTTTGTTCTTGCGCACATCGCGAAGTTGAATGATCGGGAAGAAGCCTTACTCCGAAGGGATCTGCGCTCTTGGATCGAAAAAGCGATTTACCGCAATCCCGGTATGTGTCAAGAGTTTCGTTTGGCTATGGTGCGCTTATGTTTGGCGCAACTAGATGATGGAGATGCGAATCCCTTCTTGGCCAATGGTATCAAAGAATGGCTGTGTGGAGAACTGAGATATATTGCCGCCTTGAAAGAGGCCTTAATCTTCCAAAAAGTGGCTCGGCACAATGCCAGACATATGCTGGCTTCGCTTACTCATTGGCTGAGAATTCTGGGAAAACCTGGGTTGGTTGTCTCTCTGGATATCAGCCGTTACCTTGTGTCCTCCCGGCCCACTCAACCCGAAACGACTTTTTATTACACTGCTGCTGCGGCGATGGATATGTATGAAGTCCTCCGCCAATGCATTGATAGCACAGATGAGATGGAGGGGTATCTCATGGTGGTGCTCGCTCCGCAGGAATTCATTTCGGATGATCGACGAGGTTTGAATCGCTACGAAGCCTTGAAGCTCAGAATTTGGGACGATGTCCGGGACAAACACCAACCTAACCCTTTGGCGCCCCTCGTTCGCCTTTCGTCTGAACAGGACTCAACACCCCCCGAACCTGCTGAGGGGGAAGTGGAGTCCGTATTTCAACCCGACAATGCACAAGCCATGGTGTATCGACGAGCTATTGAAGCTCTTCGTGCTGGGGTCCCCAATAGAGATGCCGTTCAAGCTCTAGGTTGTGTGCAACCGGAAATTGAGGGCCAATTCAGGCGAGTCTTGGATCAGGTCCAGGCGTCTGTGCGTCAAGGGACTCGGACACAAGGGATTCTTTTGGATGGCGGGTTTGGATCCGGAAAGTCGCATGTCCTGGAATACCTTGAGCAAGTAGCCCTCGAGAACAACTTTGTCTGTAGCCGCCTGGTCATTTGCAAAGAAACCCCACTCTATACTCTGGTCAGAATGTTTCGTGCAGCGATCGAGTCCATGAAGATACCCGGGAAACGAGGTGGCACGTTACGTGAAGTGGCAGAGGAACTCAATTTTCGAAATCTTCCGTATGGAGAGTTCTACGAATGGGTGCATGGGTCTAGCCACGAACTCGATGGTCGGCTTGCTGCATCGCTATTTTTGTATGAGCGCATGGTCAATGATAAAGAATTAAGTCATCGTTTGGTCCGTTTTTGGTCTGGTGATCCCATCACGAACGCCGAGCTCAAGCGATTTATGCGGGCCTGTAGTGCGACCAATCCGTACACCTTCTCAAAAACCTCCCAAACAGATTTGGCCCTCCAGCGTTGCAAATTTGTGGCTCGTCTTATACAGGCGGCGGGTTATGCCGGATGGATAGTGTTGGTGGATGAAGCTGAGATTATCGGTCGATATTCACTCAAACAGCGCGCGAAATCCTATGTTGAATTAGGGCGATGGGTGGGGACTCTTGAGGAACCAAGTTTGTCAGATGTGGCGTATCAATCTGGGCTGGCGTCGGTTGTCGCGATAACGGATGATTTCCAAAGTGTCGTCTTGGAGGGCAAAGGGGATCGACAGAACATTCCCGCGAAACTCCGTGAGAGTCTCTCTGAAACCGATCGTGCATTAGCCGATCGAGCGGAGGCTGGCATGGGCCTCATTGAAACCT
The DNA here is from genome assembly GCA_035873215.1 of Nitrospirota bacterium. Taxonomy (GTDB): domain Bacteria; phylum Nitrospirota; class Nitrospiria; order Nitrospirales; family UBA8639; genus JAYWMS01. The sequence goes on from JAYWMS010000031.1 coordinate 2,701, forward strand.
CCCGGATGAGCTTGGCCGGTCCCTATGCGCGGATGATAGAAGACATTCAGGAAAAAATTCGGGTTATTCATGGGGCAGCTTACGGGTGGGAACCACCGCAGCTTGTCGGGATGGAACTTTTGTCGAACATGCGGATGCGCGAATATGTGAAAGGCTGGATTACGGAGTGGGATTTGAAGCGTCTGAATCCTGGTCAAGGTGTTGATCTGGAAATCACGCCGTTAAGACCGAGCTACAAGGAAGACCCGGAATTGGAACCGTCAGTAAAACCTTCATCTGCAGCGGAATATGAGCCTATTGCGATTGAACAAAGCCCACCGGTCGAAGAAAGCCATGATCAATGGGAAAGTCCATCTCATTCCATAAACTTAGCAACGGCCGTGCAATGAAGAACCTTTTGAAGGGATGTCACTTGTCTCCTGCGCTGTCAGTTCAGATTCTTGTTACTAGGGATCATTCTCCTGTTGCCAATGGGTGTTCGTGATGGTTGATCTAATGCAACGTACATTCACACGGGTGATGAGCCCGCTCTACGAGCGCATGTTCCTTGTGCTGACAATCGTGTTCTGTTCTAGCTTAGCTGTGATGCTGTTAAATGTCTCACGGTTGCAGGGGCATCTTATCGAGTCGATGGCGTTGGTGAATGGTGAATTGTACGCCACAGTGTTGAGTCAACTTCAAACCTTATATTCTAGCGATTTGGTGCAACGCGTCCGGGTTTACGATCTGCAAAATATCGCAACCGCTGCGGTTTTCTTGGTGGTGGTCTGGGCCGGTGGAATGGGGTTAGTGATCAACAAGTATCGCCGAAACTCGCATGATAGGGAACGACAGGGGGCGCCCCAAAGCACCGATCTTCGGGAAGCGATGCAGCAATTAGAGCGGGAACGAATGAATCGACAGCAGGTCGAGGAACACCTTCGTCAAGCACATGCAGCCCTTGAGGAACGAGTGAACGAACGCACGTCGCAATTACAACAAGTCAATGCCGCCCTATCGCAGGAAATTGCCGAACGACGACGCGCTGAAGCCGGCATAAGAGAACTGAATGTTGATATGTTAGAGCGGACCGTTCGCTTGGAAGCTTCAAATAAGGAATTGGAGGCCTTTAGCCATTCAGTGTCGCATGACTTGCGTGCACCATTACGGAGCATTGATGGGTTTAGTCAGGCGTTGTTGGATGACTGTGGTCCACAACTTGATACCACGGCCCGCAACTATGTGTTGCGTGTGAAAGAAGCCAGTCACCGGATGGACACGCTCATTGAGGCGATGTTAAATCTCTCCCACTTAAGTCGCACTGACCTAAATCTCAGGCCGGTGGACCTGACCTCCTTAGTGCGGTCTGTAATGGAAGGCTGCCAGCAGGCTGATCCTGCACGCCAAGTGGAATGGGTCGTCATGGAGAATTTAACCACGACGGCGGATGCCACCCTGTTACGCGTGGTATTGGAGAATCTTATTGGGAATGCCGTGAAGTTTACCGGGCAAGTGCCGTATCCACGCATTGAATTTGGAGTGACCTATCAATATGCACAACCCGTCTTCTATGTACGCGACAATGGTGCTGGTTTTGATATGACCTATGCCGATAAATTGTTCGGAATTTTTCAGCGGTTGCATGGAGCCAAAGAATTCCCCGGAATGGGAATTGGTCTTGCCACAGTTCATCGAATTATACACCGACATGGTGGCAGAGTTTGGGCTGATGCGGCCGTCGGAAGCGGGGCGACTTTTTTCCTTTCACTTGAACCTCAAGCAGGAACGCCATGAGTCAGAAAATCATTCTCCTCGTAGAGGACCAGCCTGACGATGAAGAATTGACCATTCGTGCCCTAGGTAAGAACAAGACACTCAATAAAATTGTCGTGGTAAGAGATGGCGCAGAAGCGCTGGAATATTTATTTGGAACAGGATCCCATGTTGGCTGCAGTGAAAGGGACATGCCGCATCTAATACTACTGGATCTCAAGTTGCCGAAGGTCGATGGATTGGAAGTTCTAAAACGGCTACGAACAGACCCACGAACCCTATTCTTGCCAATCGTCATCATGACGGCTTCACAAGAAGAGCAGGATCTTATTCAGAGTTATCAACTCGGGGCCAACAGCTATATTCGCAAACCTATTGATCTCGTGGATTTTACGCGATCGGTGCAACAACTTGGACTCTACTGGCTCGCTCTCCATGATCCTGTGCCCGCGGAGCTGGCAACGTTCTCAGGTAGGTAAGTTGGATCTGCTGGCATAAAACTTCATCAGTACACCTCACTTTTCGTGTGCTCACCTGACAGTATCATTTTCTCCTGGTTGGTTGATCTTCATCAATCGTTCAAGTGCCTGTTGAATATCTCACACATGGTCCATAAATGTTCTAGACAAAATCGATATCAGTAACCAACGGGAATGGTCAAAAAAGTTCGCTTTGTCACCCGGCCAAGCCCAAGGGCGCCAAGACGCCCTTTTCCACGGGCAAGGCCGCAGCCAGTTTGGCGCGCGGAGCGTATTCACAGTACGTGAGCGCGAACGCCGCGAAGAGCGGCAAGCCTGTGAGCCCGAAGGTCAGGCAAATTGGCGAGAACGCCGCTGGCGGCCCCTTCGACCAGACTCAGGACATGTTTTTTCCACATTTTCCACATTCCCATAGGAACGATTAAGGGGTTACATCGATGGCCTGAAACGTTGAGATCGAAGGTCATGTTGGCAGGACGGGCAAGCACCTTTGAGTTCGAGCGAGCTACACAACCGAGAAGGGGAACACTCTTCGACTCAAGGCAGCGTCTAAAGAATCGTAGATAGGGATAATGCGGGGGAACTTCATCGCCTGCAGTTGTGAATTGATCGAGGGGGAAGGTGACAATAAGCTGAGACGTCGATGATGAAGGGCAAGCTTCTGATAGGCAATAACCAGCATCCCGACCGCAGCAGTGTCGGTGCAGATGATATGTTCCAAATTGACGATTACGTGGGCGTATTGGTTATGAATAGCATGTTGAATGGCTTTCATAAATTGTGGTCTGGAAGAAAAATCCAGGCTTCCCTCCAATGTGAGGATGATGGCCTCGGGTATACGGTTTTCGGAGATGGTCATAATGGTACCCCATAATTTCCGTTTGTATCATCACTTCCTAAAGCAAAAAGTGTGCTTGGATGAATCATGAATAGATTCAATGGCTTGGGATTTTTGTTGGCCGTCGAACTAGGTCATTAATGCAACAGGGCTGTAGGTGAGAGTGGACACCGAAAGGGGCTGGTCCCTGAATGAGTTACGGTAAAGGGAGGGCAGATGAAGGTGTCAATGCCTGGCTTTGTTGGATATGTGGGAGAGATGCGACATCTTGGAAGACGACCCGGAGAATCAAATTGCCAAATGCTCTCCGAACAACTTTCAAGACCACATGGCCGTCGGCAAATCCAATAATCAATTCTGAACGTTGACCTCGCTGAAAAAGAGTATCGTCCTGCTCGGTAGGGGAATATGTCAGGGGGTATTGGCTTTGTAAGACCTCAAACAATTCCAAAAACCACGCACTCGTGTAGTTTCCCATATCGACGTTAATGGTTCGCAATAGGCGGTTCTTATCAACCATTAGTCCTCGGGTGTTTTGGTCCGAAGGGGCAGCTGCCCCATATGACAATGCGAAATACCGATTTTTACCCAGGAGTTCATATAAGCACTCAGAAGAGCTCAAGCATCCCGGCAGTGCTTGAACGGTTTTAGGGGTCATCCCGAACTTTAGTTCACCCACACCATCCAGTGATTTCGATATGGCTATTGATGGTGTCAGTACCAGGCTGGTGCCCAAGACGAACATCTTCATGATGGGGCTGTGTATATTCTTTAACATCTTGTCATGTCCCATTCTTAATCACGAAATGTGAGTCGAGGCTCTGCAGCAGTTTGGAGCGAGGCGTCACGTGCCGACTTCAAACTCTGGCGGTGACTTACTTTTACCCTAGCAGAATCTATTCTCCGCCTCCAACCTCATAAGGGCACCTCTAAAAACCAGGCATTTTTTGTGAGAGCAAGGAAGCCGCGCGCGGAAAACCGGAGTGTATGGGCGAATACATGAGGGCGCACGGTGCGAGGAGCACCAAGTTTGTGCGCGCCGAAGGCTGTGAGCACGAGGCTGACGCCGCCATCACGGAAAAGGACGGTTTATAGAGGTGCCCTTAAATGAAGACCTAACTCGAGGTATGTTTATACAGTGAAGGAATCAATGGAAACGTTTAAGAAATCTCTGTAATACCCGAGAAGTATCCATAATGAAACAAGAATGCATGCAACGAGGTATGAGGGTCATGGTTGAATTAACGAACGAAGCTGGTTGTGTTTTGTTAGGGAAGGATGAATCCACAATCAAGGGTACGAGCTGAGATGGAGCCATGAGTGTCATGTTTGAGATCCTGAATCGCATTCAAGTTGCCCAGGCAAAAGAGGATGTAGAAGAAACAACGACACTGACATTAAAGGAGGAGGTTCCATCTTCGAGGCCTGGGACAGAAGATGGACAAGACTCCAGAGCGCTTGACCTACAGATCCCACCTCTCAAGAAAAAACAAACCCTCCCTCGACATGTGGTTAAACCGGACGATCAACGCCATACAAAATTATCCGCAGAACAGTGGTTGATGGCCCTGC
>JAYWMS010000470.1:0-2574 GCA_035873215.1 Nitrospirota bacterium
ACCAGCTTCTTCACGCCCAAACCACTTCGAGTATTGAGCTTCCATTTGCTCGCGGGCATCGGCCTCTCGTGGCGTTTCCCGAAAAGCGCCCGCTCATGGTCATGACCACGAGGCCACCGCAGTTGGAAACACCGTTTCATATTTTTAATGAGGGAATATTCACTCCCAACAATGCCTTCTTTGTCCGCTGGCATCTGGCCAATATTCCCCATGAGGTCAATCTGAATACTTTTCGATTGAGGATTCGTGGAAGAGTGAAACAATCCTTGTCCTTGAGCCTTGAGGAACTGAAGCGGGATTTCGAACAAGTTGAGATTGCCGCGGTATGCCAGTGTGGAGGAAATAGTCGGGGGTTCTTTGAACCGCGAGTCCCTGGTGGACAGTGGGGAAATGGCGCAATGGGGAATGCCAAATGGATTGGAGTGAGACTCCGAGACCTGCTTAACAAAGCCGGGCTAGAAGGGGGTGCGGTGCAGGTTCGGTTTGACGGACTCGATCAGCCCGTAGCCGATGGCACACCTGACTTTCAAAAATCTCTCAATCTTGACGATGCCATTCAAGAAGAGGTGTTGGTAGCCCATTCCATGAATGGTGAGCCTCTTCCTTGGTTGAATGGTTTTCCACTTCGGTTGGTCGTACCAGGCTGGTATGCCACCTATTGGGTCAAAATGTTGAATGATGTTGAAGTGCTCAACGAGCGTGATCACCATTTTTGGATGGAGAAGGCCTATCGGTTGCCAGCAAATCCTTGCGGGTGTATTCAGCCTGGAGAGCCGATCACACGATCGGTCCCGATTGGGAAAATGACCGTCCGTTCGTTTATTACTAATTTTAAAAATACTGGAACAGTTTCTGGAGGAGCACCCATTACCATTAAAGGTATTGCATTTGATCAGGGATATGGCATTGATCGAGTGTTAGTTTCAGTGGATGGTGGTCAACGGTGGCAAGCTGCCAGATTAGGACAGGACCATGGAGACTTTGGCTTTCGCTCGTGGGAAGCGCAATTTTCTCCTGTCCGCGGACACACGTACGCGCTGCAATCACTTGCTGTGAATCGGATTGGCGAGTCCCAACGTTTCAGTGCTCGATGGAACCCAAGTGGGTATCTCCGGAATGCGGTCGAAACGGTGAATCTTCATGCGATGTAAAGCAAACAAGCTCAAGCGATGTAATGTGTGGTTTGGGGTGATTTTTTGTGCGAGCGTGTTGTTTGTGGGACAGCAGTCCGGAGCCCAAGTCATGGATGCATCATCTATGTTGACCTTGCCTCCCGATCCGATCTCATTTCAACAGGGTCCAGGGAGTAATATCGCAAGTAGCTATTGTCTCATTTGTCATTCCGCTGAATATATCTACACGCAACCCCCGCATCCTCATGAAAGATGGACGGAAATCATCAAGAAAATGAAACAGACGTTTGGTTGTCCAATTCCAGATGAACAAATTCCACCACTGGCTCAGTATTTGTTTAGCCAAAATAAGGTTCAACCTATTCTGGTGGTTAAAAAAGTTAAAACTTCAGATAAGGGTTCAAAAGATAAAAGAGGAAACACTGAGAAAGGCAACGTGGTCTATGAATCGCATTGTCTTCATTGTCACGGACACTCTGGTAAAGGAGATGGGCCCATTGGTAAGGCGTTAATTCCACCTGCAGCAGACCTGACTGCTGTAGAGAAAAAATCCGATAACACTCTACTTAAAACCATCCGGAATGGAATCCCCGGCACAGCGATGCCATCGTGGAAAAACGATTTGTCGGGTCAAGAAATAGAAGATGTTCTTGCTTATATTCGGCAGTTAGGTAAAAAGTGAATTAATCATTATTTTATTCCTGAAAGGTTTGTTTGAGACGAAATATATTAGGAAGGAATTGATTGTTTGATAATATTCCTTAGGAAAATTCCAATCCCTTTAAAGACCAACCTGTGCATGGCGAATTCCTCATCATGCCGCCATTGGTGTCTGAAACAATCCCTGACAATGTGACCGCCACACAAAATGCTGGGGATTTGCCCGTAGCGGTGGGGCTTTTCCAGCTGCTTCCTCGGGGGTTTGTTGATTCAGGCTCTGGTGGATCCGACTGCCATTGTAATACTCCTTGAAGGCTTCTAGCTTCCGCGCCAGATCAGATTCATTCCAGAACAGCAGTTGGTCTAAACATTCTCGACGAATGGTGCCTATCAGTCGTTCGATGAAGGGATGGGACACCGGCACGCAGGGAATCGTTTTCACCTCATGGATTCCTCGGATTCTCAGATTCGCTTGCCACTGGTGGAGTCGAAAGACCGGGTCATGGTCTGAACTGAGACATTGGGGCAAGCCTTGTCGGCTTGTGGCCTGATGGAACAGGCGGCACAGGGCTCTCCCATCTATGGCAGGAGCCGGATGAACTCCGAACCCGATGATCCGACGAGTGCATTGGTCCATGACAACCAGGACCCAATGGGATTTGAGTCGAAGAGATTCACACCGGAAAAAATCAATGCTCCATAGACTGTCTTTTGTATGGCCGATGAAGGATAGCCATGAAGGTCCATCGCCCCGCTCTGGCCGGTAGTAGGCCGTGAGGAT
>JAYWMS010000480.1:0-3565 GCA_035873215.1 Nitrospirota bacterium
CATAAAGCCCGACTCATTTGATTCCCCAAAAGGGACAGTTAACTCGTCCATGTTCGCTATTGATCGCCCCTCTGACTGAAAAACGATACTCCGACTTTCAGTATGAACCAGCGCCAGTTCAGCCAGTGCTATATTCTCTACCAATACCCCAGGCAATTGGGCCATGATTGGCTGAGCTCCCAGGTGGGTGGCGGCTTCGTTTTCAACACTGGAGAAAATTGCCACGAGGAAAAAGGGAAGGCCCTTAGCCTGAGCCTCTTTAAATAACCCCATCGATCGTTGGTCTTTCGAGAGGGCCCTCCCTTCTGTGAGAGGTGCAACCGAAAGGGCCAAGTTCTGACTTACGAACTGCCTCAGTCGATTGCCAAGAATGGATAACATGGAGTCCGGAATGGCCGGGGCCGATCCCGGGGCAGACGAATCTGAGATGATATATAAGCCAACCTCTATTGGGGACTGGCTCTTTAGTTCAGTTCCATGAATAGCAGAACCCGCATCAACCTCAATATAGGTAGGTAGTCGCGGTGTGAGGGCGTGTTGTGTACACGCCCCCACTACAAATACCAGAGTGAGAATCCACGAAAAGCGCAAGAAGAAATGGCGTTGGCACGCCGTTTCAGAAACGCCGTACCGATGACTCACGATTCTAACCGTTGAGCCTTGGGCCGCTTCAGATGAAACAGTGCCTGATCAATCGCATTCTGAGCCGAGACCGCTCGAAGAACATCGTGTGCATGTTGCTCTTCCGGATAAATCGGGGCCTGTCGTTGCGCACCTCGAACAACCGGATAGATATTCGACTCCAGTGGCACGGCCAAACGATCCAATGTCGCAAATCCTTGACCACTAGATTGAAAAATTGACTGATCGTTCTTCACGTCGACAAAGGCAATTTCGGCTAGGGAGAAATTCTCGGCACGGTACCCAACCAACGAACCACGGGCGCCACCTTGATTGATCCCCTGTAAGGGCAAACGATCAGGAGTTTCTATTTCCTCACTAGAAAGAATAGCCACCAGGAGATAATCGACTCCTGCTTGTTTCCCTAACAAAGAAAGCTGTGACGGATTTCCTGTTTGGACATGCTGATTTTCAATCACCTGGACAACGCGAAATGGATGCTGGTTTTGAATTTCATGAGTTAATAGCCGTGTCAGCGAGGCGATGGATTCTTCGGAAAGCGAAGGAGCAGATTCCTTTTCCGTTGTATCATTCAACACAAGAAGCCCTACAGGCAAGCGATGATTCGGAGAGAAACGATCAAGAAATGAGTCGGCAGGCGGTTGTTCATGGACGGTCACATACGATCCTAGCTTGGGGTCTGGCCCAAGCCCGCAACCAGTAACGAAAAAAATCAAGGCACATACGCTCAATCTGCTAATTGTGAAGAACATGTTGACACCTCCCATTTTGTGAGATGCGTTGAAAGGAAAAACCTTACAATTATTGTCGGGGGTAGGTTACAGACAAGTCAAGCAGGTCAAAAAAAATTTCACCTTAGCCGGCCTAGTTGCAACGAAAAAATCCTTAAGGTAGGTTACGCGGATGCAACAACCTTGGATCAAACCAACTATACCTTTCCAGGTCTTCAGCTCCCTGATCACAATCCTATTGCTCACGGGTTTCACGGCTTGTGATAAAGGCACGTTTACCATGCCTCGAGTGTCTTTCGATGAGACACAGCACGAGCGTTTCCCTTTCCCCGTGTCTTATGCCTTTGATCCAAATTTGTTACAAGCCACCTTAACAATCGAAGGATGCGACCTACCCTATACGATTCCATCAGGAGAGATTATCAAGGAAACCTTTCTTGAGGAAAGTTACGATCGCTTCGCTGGGGTAACGACCCTGCCCACGTCAGGGCAAGGTACCCCTGCCCTCCAAACGAATTCCTTAACCATTCGAATCACTCTGGTCAATCAATCGTTTGTTCCTATAAATCGAACTGGGGAAGAAGATCGCTATATAGCCATGGTTAACTTGCAGCTCCTAGCTGTGTATGTTGATGCACAAGGACACGAACTAGCCCAAACACCCCTCCAATACAGCACCAGGGCCAGTATGTGGACTCCAGCCTTATCCAGCAATTCAACATCATGTGCCACCGGCCAATTTGATGGGGAAATTCAGAAAGGGGCGGCGCAACTGGTCGAAGATATGTTAACCGTCATACCGCAATTGCTTGGAAAGGTAACCCCACAACCTCAGCTTGCGCAGCAGGGCAGGGGAACATCTTCTCCTCTTCCACAATCAAGGTCTTCGCTCACCTTTCGCTCCATGCTGGAAGATGCGAACAAAAATCTTGTCCTCGAGGGGGGGGAGATGGTTGTGTTAAAAGTGGAAACCACGAATGCAGGAAGCGCGGCACTTCAAAAGGTGGAGATCAGTCTTTCCGGCAGTCCGGAATTAGTAGCAGCCTTCACCTCCTCCACGGATTTCCCTTTGAACATTGGGCAACTTCAGGCAGGGGAATCACGAATAACAGAAATTCGGGGGAAGGTTCCCTGGATAACGGAAAAGAAACGTGGGGAATTGGTTATATCGGCATTGGAATCTCCGGGCAAGGCACCACGAACACACCGCATCCTTGTTTCAATGCAACCAGGCCAAAATTCTCTTGACCCAAAAACCTCCAGGGTACCAGCCGTTCCGACGGTACCCCCCAAGAAAATAAAATCTTCAGGGAGTTCCTATTATGCGATACTCGTCGGCCTCAACACCTATCGGGATCCATGGCCTGGAACACAATCGCCGTTTATTGGTCAAGTGCAACCATTGGCAGATGCACTTGAAGTGACAGGCATCTTTACCGGCGATCACGTCAAAAAACTTCAAGGACTGCAGGCAACCAAAGCTGCGTTGGAAGAGGCGATTTTCTCTTGGGGACGACAACGAATTACCAAGGATACTGTGCTCTTGTTTTATTTTTATGGACAGGCGCTTGCACATACCTCCACCGGAGAAGTCTATCTTCTTCCCTATGACAGCTCACCCAATGGATCATCAAAATCTCTGATCCCCTTGCAAACCCTGCAAACAGCCCTATCAAGACTCAACGCCAAAGCCACTCTCTTATTTTTGGACACCCCACTCATTCAAGCACAAGGAGGCACAACTCATCGGCCGGTCAATTGGGCTGGAGCCATACCAAATTTATCGAAGTCAGGGAACAGTTCGTTGATCCAAATTCGACATCAAAGTCCAAGCCAAAAGGGAGATTCGGCACGAATGCTGATCGGACTCTTCGGGCGCGCGGATCGTAACAGCGACCATTCCATCACCATTGGGGAGATTCTTGAAGACTTAAAGGGAACAGCCAAACTTACCCCCTCTACACGACTACTGCCAATTCGAGCAGACATTCCATTGACGCAATAGTTCTTTTCCACCTAGTTCCCTCTTGAACTTGGATGAAAATTCTTTCAAATAACTTCACCCATCCATCTCAATACAATTCCTATTTTTCTGTCGATGGGTGAAAAGATTACAACCTTCAGCCAATTTGATTGTCCTCAACGTTCTGCCTGATTTGGCCCAAAAGCACCATCCTACCACTTAACATAAG
>JAYWMS010000026.1:0-3377 GCA_035873215.1 Nitrospirota bacterium
TTCTCACTGATTCGGATGAACCCCGATCACCTTGTTATGCGGATCTTTTTCAACCTCCAGCCATTCCAGCCCAACCACTTACCCTCAACAGCCTGTCACGACTGTTTGAATATGCCCTCTCAATCACGGCCTGGAAAGAATTCGGCGGCAACCAGTGGGCGCTCCGCAGCAATCCTTCGAGCGGGAACCTTCATCCCACCGAGGGATATCTCCTCATTCGCCAAACTCCCGACGTGCCACTCCCTCCAGGTCTCTACCACTATGCGCCCAAGGAACATGCGCTGGAACACCGCTTGACGAGGTCCAATGATCTTCTCTCCACGTTACTTCAACAGTTTCCTGAGCACACGTTTCTCGTCGGCCTGAGTTCTGTTCACTGGCGGGAAGCCTGGAAGTATGGCGAACGCGCCTTTCGCTATTGTCAGCATGACCTTGGCCATGCCATTGGAACCCTACGAATGGCGGCCGCCACCTTAGGATGGAAAATGATGATCCTTTCTGGAATGAATGATCAATCAGTCGGACAACTGATGGGATTACATCGGCTTGGTGATTTTGAACGCTCAGAACCAGAGCTTCCTGAATTGATTGCCGCCATCATGCCTCATCATAATCCTGGTCATGTCTCTATCCCTCTAAACCTGGGGGAGGAGGCACTGGACCAATGTGTTACAGGAACATGGCAAGGCCGAGCCAATCGTCTGAGTCGTGATAACCCTATCCCCTGGGAAATTATTGATGACGTCACGAAGGCCTCCAGGAAAGACACTCATGAATCCCATGCTGTTTCATTTCCCCTTTTACCTGAAGCCTCTTCTGGGACTACCCAACATAATACTGACGGCTTTACCGCCGGTCATCTTATTCATCAGCGTCGGAGCGCTGTGGCGTTTGATGGACACACGTCGATTTCTGCCGCTCAGTTTTTTCTCATGCTGGAACGTGTCTTTCCCTTTTCAGATGTCCCCGTCACACAACGCCCCATGCCGTGGGATACGCTACCTTGGGATCCCACCATCCATCTCGCGCTCTTTGTGCATCGGGTAGAAGGACTGCTTCCAGGCATGTATTTGCTTCTCCGAAGATCCGGCGAAGACCTTCGGAGCACGTTTCAGAAAGCCATGCATGAGCAATTTCTCTGGAACACTCCAGAAGGGTGTCCGAACAACCTTCCCTTGTATCTGTTAGAGGATGGCGATGCTCAAAACATTGCGATGCAATTGTGTTGCGGGCAGGAGATCGGCGGGCAAAGCGCCTTTGCCCTGAGTATGATCGCAGAATTCGACTTGCCACTGGAAACGTATGGTCCGTGGTTTTATAAACGGTTGTTTTGGGAAACGGGACTCATCGGACAAGTGTTGTATTTGGAAGCAGAAGCGGCAGGAGTTCGCGCTACAGGCATCGGTTGTTTTTTTGACGATCCGGTTCACCAGGTTCTAGGCTTCCACCCTAGCACCCAATTTCAATCCTTGTACCATTTTACTGTTGGCGGCCCAGTGGAAGACCATCGTCTCACCACCCTTCCACCCTACGGTCAGCCTGTCACCTAAAGAATGCTCTCCCCCATGGTCCAAACAAATCTTCTCTAGCGTAGATTTCTGGGGGTCTCTACCTCCCCTTGCCCCTCCTTACAAAGGAGCGGGAAAACCCGGGCATGACCACTATCGTATTTTGATTGATGGCATACCTCTCTCCTTTGCCAAAGATGCCAATTCTAATGGAACCCATACGTCATGGCATTCTTTCCCTCCCCTTTGTAAGGGGAGGACTGGGTGGGGTAGAGTCTTTGCGGCATGAATCGCGCCCCACGCACGAAAAAAGGGAAATCCACCAACCTTTTGCTTACACGTCATTTACGTTCTGCCATGACTCCAGCGGAATCACGTCTCTGGTCCCACCTCCGCTCCAAACAATTTCACGCTTTTAAATTTCGCCGACAACATGGAATCGGCCCTTTCATCGTTGAATTTTTTTGCCCTCAACAAAGGCTGGTTGTTGAAGTTGATGGGGATGTGCATGCAGAACCGATCAATTTGAAAAGAGAAGCCGAACGGGAGGAATATCTTCGTTCCTTGGGTTTACTCATCGTTCGCTATACGAATGATGAGGTGTTAAATAATCTGGAGGGTGTGATTGAAAACCTGCTTGGAATTATTTCAAAAGATTCTACCTCCCCTAGCCCCTCCTTACAAAGGAGGGGGAATCAGAAATTACACCTCACCCTAAAAGATCACGCCAAGCACCGATTCAACCACTCTCCAAACCCCCTATCTCGCTCCTTTTTCGATCGACCTACCTTGACAGTGGCCAAAGCCTTGCTGGGGAAAGTTCTCATTCGAGATTTGGGTCATTCTCTCCTAACCACGCGTATTGTGGATGTGGAGGCTTATATTGGAAAAAATGATTTGGCCTGCCATGCATCCAAGGGACGGACGAAACGCACCGAGGTGATGTTCGGTCCGGCAGGATTCACCTATATTTACCTGATTTACGGCATGTACGATTTACTGAATATCGTCACGGAAGGCATTGATTTTCCGGCTGCGATTCTGATCCGAGGGATCGATGTCCTCGATCACGAAAATTTGAAAACCCCGACCCGAATACATGGCCCAGGACGAGTCACCCGCTTTCTCCAAGTGAATCGTGACCTGAACAAATGGGATACCACGAACGGACAGACATTGTGGATCGAAGATGGAGGAAGCCGAATCTCCAGGCAGTCTATTCAAACCGCCCCTCGCATTGGGGTCGAGTATGCAGGTGAGTGGGCCAAGAAACTTTGGCGATTTTATCTCCCGCCACCTAACCAGCCTAAACGTTTAGGGCATGTTGTATAATTCGAATATTTTCGAAATGCCATTCACATTTGACTTGTTTAATGAACCACCAAGAGAAATAGGGGGTGTTCAAAAAGGCGCGCTCAGCAAGGCCGCAGGCCCTTTGGCGAGCGGAGCGTATGGGGCACGACAAAGGGCCGGGAACACCGCTGACGCCATTTTTCAACATTCCCCTTAAGATTGAGGAGTCCTGATCCCCGTTGGCATCACCTCTTGCAGCCAGTTGCTTGAATACGCTAGGGTAATTGCGTATTCTACTGCTTGGTGTTGACTCATCGTCAATCTACAACCAGTGGCCGGACAGCTTGATCCCTGAAAAATATCCAACAATGTCTCGCGCTCTTCAACCATCATAAGGAGGACACCATGAATCCACTCGACTCGATCCCTGGTACGATTACGGCAGGGTTCGTGCTTACCCTTGTTCTGTATTTCGTCGTCAAAACAATGGTGTAACTTCGCGAAATCAGATCATCTCATTTTCTGTTCACTCACTTGAAAAAAAGAGGATACTATATGGAAACCTTGCTAGCATGG
>JAYWMS010000047.1:0-2665 GCA_035873215.1 Nitrospirota bacterium
GTCCTCAACTGATCTATGCTGAGCGAGCAAGTCGCCGTCTCTCCCGTGCCATTCTATATATTATGGCCCGGCATCAGGAAGCGCTTAAAGATGATCAAGGTCGACAGAATCGGATCGAAATGGTCGGGGAAGAAATTCTCACGATCGTCGCCACAGCGTTGTACGCTGAATCCCAAGATCGAGTCCACGGAGAGCACCATGTGTGGGACCTAGCCAATGAAGTGTTTGAGACAGCCCGGAAACGAATTGACGGGCTCATTCCCGAAATCATTCATAATGATGATAAATCCAGGGTCGTCTTGGGAAAACGAGCGCTCCGTGGCCAATATTCCTTTCTCAACAGCGGAATCATTCAGCGCGGCCTTAAAGATTACCTGCCCAAAGGCATCTAATAGATCTGGGTCATGAAAAACCCACTCCATCGGCGTGTCAACGGCAACTGAATTATAATTGACTGGTGCGATTCTTTCAGCTGATACCGCATGGAATTCCGGTTTGGTGAACTCGGTGTGTCCTGCAATCGATTTCCTTCCGCATGTTCAGGAATTTTCTGACCGGATCAAGCAAAAAGGGATCCCAACCATTTGATCGGGGATGCGTGCCGTCCCTGCGTGCCAAGTGTTTGGGCTTGTCGTTTGACCCCTAGGTCATTGATGGCGCAACTTCCGGGCTGTCTTTTTGAAACATACAACAACGCCATTCCTCGCCCCGATCTTCTACACTCTTCTCAACTTGACATTACCCTCCGAGACCCACAGGCTGTTTTAATCAGCGTCATGAACATATGGAGTGAGAGTTTACCGTAGGGGAGGATTGGAATGCCCGAAAACGCGTTGAACCTTGATCGAGTGATAGATTCTATGAAGGGCCCTATCCGAAAGTATGGAGAGCGAGTTCAAGAGTTAGCTGGTGCGAAGGCCTTGGCGGTGACGTTGTTTGGTGCGATTGCGGCTGGAACGTTCGATTCGAGTCGGCATACCGTCCGAAGTGTTCTTGTGTTCCAGGATGTTGATCTTGAACTGCTGCGTCAATTCGCCAAGGAAGGGACCAAGTTAGGGAAAGCTCGTATAGCTGCACCCTTGGTCATGACCCCGGAGTATATCAAGTCTTCCGTTGACAGCTTTCCTTTAGAATTTATCGAATTTCAACAGTGCCATCTCTGTCTGTTTGGACCGGATTACTTTTCTGATCTTGTTTTCGAACCGACCCACGTGCGTCTTCAGTCCGAGCGGGAAGTTAAAACCATTTTGATTGGAATGCGCCAGGCCTTATTAGCCGCGGCGGGCAAAGAAAAATTGTTTGGAGACATCGAGGCGGATGTGGCTGAACGATTGATCCGAATTCTGCGGGGACTACTCTGGTTACATGAACAGAATGAGGCGCTTCCTGCGGAAGAAGTCGTGACTCAGGTCGAACGGGAAGTGAAACGGGGATTCCCGGGTCTGCGGAGTGTCTTACACAAAGAAGGGCCCCATCAGTGGGACCAATTTAAAGGACTCTATGAGGATGTGGATGCGCTTAGGAACATTATTGAGACCTGGTAGCCTTTTCGTCCGAATTTTCATCGGGGTTTTGATTTTCGCAGGGACAGGTTTTATCTCGTTAGTAAGGGCTGAGGTTACCGTTCCTGATCCGGGGACGTACGTGGTTGATACCGCAGGGATCATTGATGGATCGGTACGGTCTCAAATGGAAGGCTGGCTCCGCGAGTTGGAGCAAAAAACGACTGCCCAGGTGAAGGTATTAACAGTCCAAACCACGGATGGGGAGGACATGTTTGGGTTTGTTCAGCGTCATGCGGAGTCTTGGAAATTAGGCAAAAAGGGCAAGGACAATGGGGCCTTGATTGCGCTCGCTCTGAAAGAGAAGAAAGTTCGAATTCATACGGGGTATGGGCTTGAGGGCATCGTACCCGATTCATGGGCTGGATCCCTTTCTCGGGCTGTAGCCTCACAATATTTCAAGAAGGGCCAATTCTCGCAAGGGCTTTTCCATATTACGGTCGCCACTGTTAACCACATTGCCGATGCCCAAAAGGTTCAGTTAACGGGAATTCCCAAGACCCGCTATCAGCCCTCTGGTCGTCGGGGGAGCGGTGGGGCGTTTGCTGGTCTGATCCCCTTCCTCATTTTCTTTGGGTTCCTTTCCTCCATGATGCGGCGCCGAGGATATCGCCGTGCATGGGGTGGTGGCCTAGGAGGCTTTCTTTTGGGAAGTGCATTAGGGGGTGCGTTGGGTGGACGTGGATCCTCTTGGGGTGGAGGGATGGGCGGCGGTTTCGGTGGATCGTTTGGGGGTGGCGGTGGTTTTGGTGGCGGGGGTGGTGGTGCGAGTTGGTGACCATCGTGGTAGCATACTTTTCAGGAATGTTGAAAAAAGCCGCCAGCGGCGTTCTCGCCATTGTGCCTGACCTTCGGGCTCACAGACTTGCCGCTCTTCGCAGCGTTCGCGCTCACGTACTGTGAGTACGCTCCGCGCGTCAAAATGACTGCGGCCTTGCCCGTGGAAAAGGGCGTCTTGGCGTCATTGGGATTGGGTGGGTGAAATAACGGACCCTTCGGAAAGACTCAGGGCATGCTTTTTTTGACCATTCCCGTCGGCTGCTGATACCGATTTTGTCTCGGGCACGTATGGGCCATGGGTGAGAGAGATTCAACAGTCCCCC
>JAYWMS010000066.1:0-6608 GCA_035873215.1 Nitrospirota bacterium
AAATATAATCTGGAAGGTATATTTATCTTTTTATACCATGCTTCTCCATATTGTCAATAGTTTCTATCGGACAGTTCATTTTATAACTTTACATAAGAAGAATGTTCTTTCATAAATTCCTATATGGCTCTATCACGATACCGGTGGGTCCAGTGGGTTGTGTTGAAAAAGCATATGAGCAATTTCGTGGGGTCCGCGAACAGCGATCTCGCTCATTTGTCGCCTTCGAGCTTACACGTTTGCTGCTCATCGCGACGTTCGTGCTCCCCTATAACCCTGTACGCTCCGCGCACCTAAGCAGCTGCGGACTTGCCCGTGAAAAAGGCGTCTGGGCGCCCCTAGGAATGGGTGGGTGAAATAGCTGCCCTTCCTTAAGCAAGACTCAGGACTGGGTTTGAGCACCACCCTCATGTCTAAGTAAGCATTCAGGTTGTTCTCGTGCCGCTGTGCATGAGAAAATTTATA
The DNA here is from genome assembly GCA_035873215.1 of Nitrospirota bacterium. Taxonomy (GTDB): domain Bacteria; phylum Nitrospirota; class Nitrospiria; order Nitrospirales; family UBA8639; genus JAYWMS01. The sequence goes on from JAYWMS010000066.1 coordinate 466, forward strand.
CCTTTCTTAACAGCCCCATTTGAGACAGGCCTTTTAAGCAGGGACAGCTTGGAATTGGATGGATTCCCGATGCCATTTCATTGTCGACGTATTTGAGAGTCAGGTTAGGTTATGGTAAAGGATTGACTTATAATGGATGGCCGGAATCAATAGAAGAGGCAGAAGAAAATTAGAACTACTTGCCATGGCTCACGAAGAAGACGAACATTCTGACAACAAACTTTTTTCCTTTGCAGAAGCCACAGGTCTGCTCCCTCAACTGGTCGTGCACTTGACCAAAGCCAAACATGGCAAAGGGATTCTTATCCACACAAAAGACGAAATCAAAAAAGCTAGCGCCAAGGCGGAATTCGGAGGGGGCAGCGTAGCTGGCCCTCGCTATATTCAAGCCTTAGAAGATATCCATGACAGCATGCAAGCTGTTCATGAAATGGGTGTCATTGTCAAAGATTTGGAACAGGGGCTTTGCGATTTTCCGTATATGCTGGATGGTCGCATAGTGTACTTGTGTTGGAAGCTTGGCGAAGAACACATTGAATGGTGGCACGACATTGATAGTGGATACGGAGGTCGGCAGCCATTACCCAAAGACTAGTAGTCCGAAATCCGTGAACGGTCAAGAAGAGGGCATTCTGGGAAAAGGCTTCCCCCGCATCGGAATCACGTATTTGGCCTAGCCCGTGGAAAAGGGGGTCTTGGCACTCTTGGGATTGGGTGAATAAATTTAGTGGAACTTCTTGAACCTCGTGCTTCTTGCCTTTGAAGTTTGGGCCCCAAGACAAAGTTTTTCACCAGAAGTGGAGGTATACATCAACATGAAATTCGTCATACTGGGTTGGGATGGTCCTGAGGGCCAAAGTCTTAGGCCCATCCATCGACCAGCACATCTAGAACGGTTACAAGACCTTGAAGCACAAGGCCGGCTCATCTGCGCAGGACCCTTCGGAGATCAAACGGGAAGTCTTGTCATGATTGAGGCTGACTCTCTACAGGACGCTGAAGCCTTCGCCCAGGAAGATCCCTACCTGAAAGAAGGGATCTTTGAACGAGTTGAAGTCCATCCGTTCACCCATGTCCTACCCAAAACTCCATAACTCCTTTTCTTAAAAACCCTATCAGGGGGTTGAAAAACTCAGAGATTCTCAGAAGCCCTTCATCACTTCAAGAAAACCATACAACATCAACTGCAAGGCGGGATGTTCAAAAGGGCTCGTCCAACAGGTTCATTAACATGACACAGCGCCGAGAACGCCGTTGGCAAACTTCTTCAATATCCCGATAGACCTGCCAGGTGAAGGATGATTTTCCACTCCGCTTCACGCACAGGCTGCACGGAAAGACGCGACCCTTTGCGTAACAGCTCCATGTGTTCCAATCCGTTGACCGAACGTAGTGAATCAAGTGCCAACGGTGTTTCGAATTTTTGCACATACCGTACATCAACCATCCACCATCGAGGGTCTTTCTTTGTGCTTTTAGGATCGAAATATTTGCTTCGTGGATCCAACGCGTGAGAATCCGGATAGGCTGCTTTTGCGACCTTGACGATCCCGACAATGGCTGGAGGATCGGCACTGCTGTGGTAGAAAAAGGCCTGATCCCCCTTTCCCATGTCACGCAAAAAATTGCGAGCTTGGTAGTTCCTCACACCTTCCCAGCAGGTCGTTTGCTTAAGAGATCGAACTAAATCATCGATGGAAAATACTGACGGTTCTGATTTCAATAACCAATATTGACTCATGTAATTCGGATCCCTCCTTTACGCCGCCAACGTGGACCGAGCACGGCCAAATGAACCTCTTAGTTGCAACTAGTATGAACCTATTGAATATTTCTCTCGCCTGCCCCATACAGGCCCTAGACGAAATCGATATCAGCAAACGACGGGAATGGTCAAAAAAGTTTGTTATTTCACCCGCCCAATCCCAAGGGCGCCAAGACGCCCTTCTCCACGGGCAAGGCCGCAGCCATTTTGACGCGCGAAGCGTACTCACAGGACCTGAGCACGGCAACATGGCGAGAACGACGCTGGCGGGTTTTTTCACCATTCCTAGTATATCAAGACCAGACTGGGCAGAGGAACCGTGCACATGATAGACTGATACTATTCATTAACCAGGCATTTTCTCAGGAAATAAGAGCCACTTTTTTCATCTCCTCTTTGTACCGCTCACATGGACACGTTTCTGGCCTTCATTTCCGAATATATTTCCCCAGAAACCCTGATTGCTCTCACAATTTTCTCAGTGGTGGCGTTCGTCGGGACATTAATCGCCATTCCAGCGATTCTCATACGTCTTCCAGCCGACTATTTCCAATACCATACACGTCGCCCCTGGATGGCAAACTCTCATCCGATCTTGAGAACAATCGGATTTGTGATCAAAAACAGTATCGGAGCGATCTTTGTATTAGCAGGCTTTGCCATGCTCTTCTTACCAGGACAAGGCGTCCTTACAATGATCCTTGGAATCTCGTTACTCGATTTTCCTGGAAAACTCACGCTTGAACGAAAACTCATTTCTCAGCCAACCGTTTTTCAAGCGATCAACGCGCTCAGAGAAAAATGTGGGCATCCCCCGTTCCATCATCCGGACAAAGATCTCCAGGGGGGCTGTTGAAAAAGGCCGCCAGCGGCGTTCTCGGTCGGTTGTCGTGCTCGCGTACTCCATGTACGCTCCGCGCACCAACCTCCCTACGGCCTTGCCCGTGGAGAAGGGCGTCTTGGCGCCCTTGGGTTAGGGCGGGTGAAACAGCAGGCCTTTTTGAACAGCCCCTTTCCTTCTGAACCTCGTAGGGGTGAGACAGTGACAGACAACTTGCCCTTTTTTTTGATTTATTCAACACATCATCATAGTGACAAATCGTCGGATCAAAATTGAAGGCGCCTCGTACCATTTTTTTCTCATGAGATTGTCTATTTACACGTAGTCGATCTCTCGCTACTGTATTTGTTTCGTACGTATCTCAACCATACGTTCGTGGTGAGCCTGTCGAACCACGAATGGAACTAGTTGAGATACCACGTCCTTCGACTCGCCCAGGGCGAACGGATCATGTAAATGTATTTATGAAACATTTCTTTTGGATAGCCCTGCTATGAAACACCTCATGTGGCTCTTATGGATTGCCGTTTCCCTTCTGTGTGCTGTGTCCTTCGCGTTCGTGACAGGTGCCTTGAATCCAGAGGAAAAGGTCAATGGATTATGGCTCGTCACGGCAGCAGGATGCTTTTACGCCCTGGCCTATCGATTTTACGGGAGGTTTTTAGGCCGCCGAGTCCTGAATCTGGACGACCAGCGACAAACCCCGGCCTATCGGCTTCAAGACGGAACCAATTACTACCCTGCCAATAAATATATTTTATTTGGACACCATTTTGCGGCCATCGCTGGTGCCGGACCACTCCTTGGTCCAGTCCTGGCAGCCCAGTTTGGATTTCTGCCGGGGTTTCTTTGGATTGTCATTGGAGCCGTCGTGGCTGGGGCCGTGCAAGATTTTGTCATTCTAGTTGGCTCCCTGCGGCGAAACGGACAGTCGCTCCCGGAAATCGCCAGAGCAGAGATCGGGGTTATCACCGGCATGGCCACTGCCGTGGCCGTCCTCTTTATTGTCATTGTCGCGTTGGGCGGATTAGGACTTGCCGTCGTCAATGCCCTCACTCGCAACCCCTGGGGAACCTTCACGATTGCGATGACCATTCCCATTGCTTTTTTGATGGGCCTGCACCATCAATTTTGGCGACCTGGCCGCGTCGGGGAAATGTCTGTAATGGGCATCGCCTTGCTGTTTTTGGCTGTCGCGGGAGGAAGACTGGTTGCCCATTCGTATCTGGGGGACTGGTTTTCTTTAGAACGTGCCACTCTGGTCTGGGTGTTAGCGGGTTATGGATTTTTCGCTTCCGTATTACCCGTATGGATGCTCTTGGTCCCTCGTGACTACCTTTCAACGTTCATGAAACTGGGCGTGGTCTTTCTGTTAGCGCTCGGAGTGATTGTCTTAGCTCCTGAGATGCAAATGCCTCGTGTGACCGATTTTATTCATGGGGGAGGCCCGATAATTCCTGGACCGATGTTCCCATTCTTATTCATCACGATCGCCTGTGGGGCCATTTCCGGATTTCATTCCTTAGTCTCATCAGGAACGACGCCTAAAATGATATCCCGTGAATCCCAAGCGATGGTGGGCTATGGAGCCATGCTGTTGGAAAGTTTTGTTGGTGTCATCGCCCTCATCTCGGCCGGTCTGTTAATCCCAGGAGATTACTTGGCAATCAACACAAGATTATCTGCTGAGGCCTTGGCGGCCTTAGGGTTCCCCATTTCCCAGATCCATGAACTGTCTCGACTTGTCGAAGTGGACGTTTCGGGTCGTCCCGGTGGGGCGGTTTCTCTTGCAGTTGGAATGGCCTGGATTTTCTCTGCCCTCCCCGGCATGTCCGGACTCATGGCTTATTGGTATCAATTTGCATTGTTGTTTGAAGCCTTATTTATCCTCACCACGATCGATGCTGGGACCCGGGTCGCACGCTATCTCGTGCAAGAACTTGGGGGCCACCTGTATGCCCCATTACGTCAAATCAATTGGTGGCCCGGCGTGATTGTGTGCAGTGGTGGAGTCGTGGTGGCCTGGGGCTGTCTGATTGCGACAGGATCCATTTCAACGGTCTGGCCCATGTTTGGCGCCGCGAATCAATTACTCGGGACCCTGGCGTTATGTATCGGCACGACTCTCTTGATAAAAATGGGGAAGGCCCGGTATATGTGGGTCACCGTCGTCCCCATGATTTTTGTTGGCACCATTACGCTTGTTGGTTGCTATGAGCTCTTGTGGATTTTCCTGGGCCGCGCGCAAGTTGCAACGGACTTCGTCAAGGTGATGACCATGTACTTCAATGCCGCCCTCGTTGGGTCCGTCGCAGTCCTCGCACTCATTGTACTGATTGAAAGCGCTATAAAATGGTATGGTTATCTCATCCAAAAGCGACCGTACACGAGCACCGAAGTTGTGGAGGGTGAAGGCATCAGAATTCCAGCCGGACCGTGCTGTTAAGGAGGCTGTTGAAAAAGCCTGTCCTGAGTTTTGTCGAAGGGGTCGCCAACAGCGTTCTCGGGCCTTTGTCGAGCTTCGCGCTCACAGACTTGGCGCCGTTCGCCCTCACGTGCTCCCTGTAGGCTCCAGGCGCCAAAACCCCTGCGCCCTTTCCCATGGAAAAGGGCATCTTAGCACCCTTGTGTTTGGGCGGGTGACAAAGCGAGCCATTTTGAACAGCCTCCCGCCTTCTGACAATTCAGAGAAGGTTGGGCATTTGTGGACAATTTAAAAAATTTGAATGCTCCTCGCGTATCATTACCTTCTCATTTCTCTTCACTCAAAAAGGAGCATTACATATGGCTGATAACTATTCCTTTGATGTGGTATCCACGGTGGAAATGCACGAAGTCAAAAATGCTATTGACCAAACCATGAAGGAGGTCGGGCAGCGCTTTGATTTCAAGGGCACGAAAACAGACATCACGCTAAAGGAAAAAGAAAAAACGCTGGATGTCTTGTCAGACGATGATTACAAATTGAACGCGGTACTCGACATCCTCAAGGGAAAGTGTGTCAAACGAAGCGTGTCTCTCAAAGCTCTGAATTATGGGAAGATTGAACATGCGTTAGGCGGAACCGTGCGCCAGACCATCACCATTCAAAGTGGTCTCACCGATGAAAAGGCCAAGGCCATCGTGAAAAGCATCAAGGAAAAAAAGTTTAAAGCGCAAGGCCAGATCCAGGGAGAGCAAGTTCGCGTGCAAAGCAAGAGCCGGGATGAACTACAAGCCGTGATTGCTCATCTCAAGCAGCAAGACTTTGGATTGGATCTTCAATTCGAAAATTACCGTTAGAATATGGTCAGCCAGGACTATTCCCTACGAGTACTGTTCCCACTTTTTTCGAAATTCCCTTAAAGCATGATCTAAGGCAACCTGTGCAGCATTCGCTCGAAGAATATCCCGACCCATAAAGCCCGACTCATTTGATTCCCCAAAAGGGACAGTTAACTCGTCCATGTTCGCTATTGATCGCCCCTCTGACTGAAAAACGATACTCCGACTTTCAGTATGAACCAGCGCCAGTTCAGCCAGTGCTATATTCTCTAC
>JAYWMS010000121.1:0-6261 GCA_035873215.1 Nitrospirota bacterium
ATGGGCCTGTCTATCAAGGCTAACCCACGGAAGTAAGGTTACATTAGTAGGAATGGCGGAAATCAGAACCTAGATAGGTGCTCCACAGGGAGATGAGGAACTGGTGTGACTTGAGGTTGTCTTCCCTACTGATGGGCAAGATACAAGTAGAGTGTACCGTTATTGGCCGTATCCCACTTCGCACGACCTCTGACTATGCGTTGAGAATCGGTGTTCCCGATGGAGGGATCAAGCATTTTGTCCAACATAATGAATTCTTCGGGCCCAATCCCTTGTAATTTGAAGAAGACTACATGTGAATCGGTCGGCAAGTCGCTATTGCCGTCATCTCCACGCAAATCCCACCCAAAATTGCTTGATGTGACGGGTGTGTTCCATTCAATCGGTTGCACAGCCGGAATAAACATACCACTCCCAATTTCGGGAGGAAGGTTGGAATGAAATCGTTCCAAATACGGCCCCTGAAACTTTGGCCAGAGACTGGTCCCTAATACCAACGGATCGGAAGCCGGCAAGGTTAACCGCGCAGCCAGCGAATGCTCGACCGTACTGTCTCCGGTTGATTCGACAGCCGGAACGCCCGATGGATTCAAGGGTAACACCGTCCCAACATGTGTATAGTACTTTGTGATTGCTGTTTCAAACGTTTGCGTCGCTACCACCAGCGATTCAACCTTGGATTCAGTGATGACATCGAATACGCGCGGTAGGATAATGGCCGCCAACACCGCAATGACCCCCAAGACCCCAATCATCTCGATCATCGTCATACCGGCTTCGCCAAATAACATGCGCGGTCTTTTCATAAGTTCTTCTCTCCCAACTGATTCGTTTATTCCCGTTTCGCAAGTCGGCAAAGGGCGCGACTCACTATAGTTTCGGTATTCAACAGATAGTTCTTAAGATCACAGGGATACCGAGGAGAGAATTACTACGTTGACGGGATGACCTGTCAGCGGTCTGAGGGGGACATACGGCGAGCATTGGGAAGCCTGTAAAAGCAGAGCCTAGGGCGGAAGGCGCGGACCATGTGTCTTCCAAGAGGCGCTTACGACATACGCGATGAGGCCCATCGCCATTACAAACAGGATGGCGACCATGACCATCACGTCCCATTGAGGATCAGCCGGAAGGGAAGACGTCGCATAGTGTTTGGCGACCCAGGCCTGTCGGACGGTATCACGTACAATCACCATAAGACTGACTGTCCCGGCTAAACATACTGTTCCCGTTATAGCCAACGAGCGTGATCGAGGCACCATCAGCGCTGCGTTTAGCAACACGAGGCTCAATAAGGCTAATGTCATCGCGCTGAAAAACGCGATGGACCCAGCGTGCTCCCCATTGATCAATTCTGCTCGGACAAACTCAGGCAAGGCCAATAACAACCAAGGGCCCACGACAATCTGAGGGAGCGTTCCCGTCAATGTCCAGGCCACTCCATACCGGATCACCCAGGTCGCATACTCCTCCTCATCAGCGCAAGAAGGCTGATACCACTTCGAGCCCCGATAGAGTCCATAACACACGAGAAACATTCCCATGCCGGCTATTGCGGCTAACACCATATGGCCGTAGCGAGGGAGAATAGACGGAAGGGTCAGTGCAAGCAGGAACCCATTCTCCTGAATGTCTTTCCACCGTTCAGGATTCAACATCAGGACACTCATCGTCACAAACACCAAGGCCACACCCAAAAACAAGGAAGCACTCAGACACCCAATTGCCAGATGGAGGCCGGGCCGAGGCGCCAACCATTCTCTCCAGTACTTGTACGCATACAACCCATAATATCCTGCGATGATGGCCCCCACTATAGCGATCCAGACATTTCCAATGAGGATTGTCGCGGTATAAAACAATGGACCATACAAGGCTTGGACGAACAATAAGGGGGCCACACCCAAGACCACCGCGAGCGCAGTTACTGACGGGAGCATATTCGAAAGAGTCATGGACAACCTTTGATAAAATTCCCGCCCTGTCCGACGCCCCACCCAATCCGTCAACACCAAAATTGGAGTTCCACCTAAAACCAAATTCATAAACAGTGCATGCAGAAAAAACGTTGCAACCAGAAGGAAGTGCAGAATGGGTTCCGGACCGGGTAGGGGAAGCGGATCGGGCGTAGGGATTGGAAAGGCAGAGGCGTTCATCAATTTTCTTAAATTATGTCTCTTGCTGGATTTGAGAAGATCATGTGCCCTTCCCACCTTCGTGTCATTTTAAGGATGTAATCCATTTGGCCAGCGCATGGCGTTCCTCATCGTTCCCCATGAATGGAGGCATGAATGGTTTGACTTCGTGCATGTGACCTAAGAAGTCATAGAGCGTGCGTTCTTTCCAGGTCGCCGTCAGTTGTCGAATTCCATTGAACCCTTTCATGGTGTGACAGATTTGGCATTGCAATTCAAATACCGCCCGACCTGTATCAAGTATGTTCTGGCGTTCATGAGGGTTCCTGTTGACCCATCGAGCATGAGATAACAGTCCATCACGCTGGTACATTTGCACGTCCACAACTCGAATCGAATTCGAGTACATGTAATCCCGAATAATGAACGGCCGACGGATGGCTTCACGCACCATCTCCGTACTCGCCGTGGCCAACAATCCCATAAACATGACCAGCACCGCGACCGGCCATGTAAAATTCCGAGGCTGCCGAAGGGCCGCAAACAACAACACGGCCAAGATTAATCCGGTGAATAAACCACTCAACACCGTGAACATGGTCAGGGGCGCACTCGCTCCCTCAAACCATCGCCTGGTTTCTTCCGGAAGTTGCGAGATATACCATCCCGCCATCGGGATCAAGCCGATCAGTGGATACAGTACCCATTTCGCGGTATAGGGAATGAGTTGCTCACGACTCGCCTGGTTCTTGACCAGCGTGGCCATCAATAAGGTATACAACCCAGCCAAGGCCAACGCGACGAACGTGCGCAACACCAACGACGGCCAAAACGTGGGATTCCAGAATGCGTCCCATACATTGTTTGTCTGAACCCAATCCCCTGGCGTGAGCATGAACGTTAAAATGCCGTTGATAAAAAATAAACTTATCCATGAGGTGCCGGCATAGATCCACCCCACCTTGACATGCGTTTCCACATCCAGTCGATCCCAACTATAGTAGTACACCAATGCGGCAATCACCTCGACGACAAATACCAGCCATTCCGCCGTCCAAAACCAGGCAAACAGACGAATAAGGGCGGAAGTCCCAGATGGTTGGACCAGTCCCGATGGCAAACCAAATGCCGACCCCAGTTAACGCGCCCAGGACCATCGAAACGAGAAGCAACACAAATGAGTGAGTTCTGACGAATCCCCGGAGATCCGGATTTTTTTCTAGGTGAGCACGCCGTTCGGTCCAAACATTGAAGAGGCCAGCCCCAACTGCAAAATGGGAAATAAACACATGGACAATGGCAATCCCGGCAATAAGAATCCCGCCACCGATAATCGGCACATCCCAGATTGGATAGTTCATACTGGCACGATAGGAGGAATTGGGGTTTAGCTCAAGAAGGAAGATGTTTTGGGATTACCGTGTTAGTGTTCGAATGTAGACCAACAGGTTTAAAATTTCCTGCAGGGAAAAATCATTCTTTCAAGACAGCAGACACGAGCCCGGACTATTCTTTCGAATCGTGTCGAGTATTTCCTTGTCAATCTTCTGGCCTAGCCATGTGCACCGTTACGATGCTATAGCGTAGATACCCACCCGGATCCCGTCGGGAAGTCACTGACGAATTTTGGCCCTCAAAAAGCCTTGGAAAAAGAAACAGAGGCAGAGGCCTTTCCCCTGACCCTCAAACAACTCTCTCACTTCTCACTGAAGCATAAACGTTTCATACTCCAGTTTTTGTAGTTTACCATCCAACACATAGAGGCCTACCACCACTACCAGTAATAAAGACAGGGTAAATCCATATCCATAAAAGGGTAGACCTAAATAGAGAGACCACACGGACAGAACCGTATTACTCACGAGAAACAGGCTGGTAAGCCACAAGGCAACAAGACGTTTATCCAGATAAAATAACACATTAAGAATCCCTAAAAATAGGACTTGGAGGCCAGCCGCCACCACAAATACATACAACAGCGATACATATAAATCGGAAATGCCCAACCATTGAAGAAGTGAAGAACCCGTCCCCCAAATGATAAGGAACACGACGAATTGGACCTTCATGATTTCCATCAACCCTTGTCGAACGCATCTGATCATTTCTTGTTTAGCCCGTTGAATATAGTCCAAGGAAGCCCCTTCCCGAATGGCGGCATAGAACTCTTCATTGCATTCCACAAAATCGGTTTCCATTCGTACGAGAAAGCTAGCCATTCCCGGCAGGATCGCAAGGTACGCCAAAAAGATCGGCAAGTCGTAAAAGGGAGAACTGCGGATGGGCCCAATCACGATTTGGCTTGTTTCCGGGAAATACCAAAACAGCAATTTATCGACCCAAATGCCAAGGTTGTAGACTATTCCCAGACACACCAAGCTCATATACATGTTTCCCTTTTTGAGAAAGTCCCAAGCAAGAAACCTTTTTGAGGAATATCCCCGAAAGATCAACGTGAGCATACTAAACAACATGAGGGCCTGCCCTATGAAGAACCCGAATAACAACCCCTCCATCCCATACGGTCGCAGCGCCAGAGCCGCAACCACCGTCGTGCCGTACCCCAGGCCATACATACTCAAAACGGCCTTGTACTCTCTCATGCCTGACAGAAAAATGGTGGCAATCCAATTATTGCCCAGGACAACCAGGCTTCCGAGCATCACGATTCGGTAGAAGGCGGTTTGTTGCGGAAAAAATTGCCAGATCAGGACAACTCCCACCGTTCCACAGAGACACGTGACTAGACACAGCGCTCCATGAAAATTGCACAATACCAAATGGTCTTTTTTCACAAACAAGAGATCCGCGATGTACCGGGTGAATGCAGGCTGGATAAAACCCGTGAGGATTAAGCTGAAAGCAATCAGATAGGTAGCAGAGAGTTGAAACTGAACAACCAGGGAGTCAGGAATGACGATAGTAAGGCTCAGGACACCGACAATAAGAATGCCGATGATCGACAGGATCCATGGCCCCGAACTGATCACCCCGGCATAGACATAGGCCTCTAACAGTGACAGGTAACTGTCGCGTTTTAGGATCTTGCGGAGCTCAAAGCCGATTCCTGCCATACTTCCAAGGCTCCTGTGTAAATCTTTCGATAGGCTTCAATCATGTCGGTTTGGGTATACAATGACTGAACTCGACGAATACCCGCCTCCTGTGCCGCCTGCCATTGATCAGGTTGTTCCAAGAGGGACAAGGCTGCCTCAGCCAAAGCCGCAGGATTAGCCATCGGAACTACCGCTCCAGCAGGGCCGAGGCCATCTCCTTCAGGGCCACGGCCATAAATCAGCTCACGGCAGGCTCCCACGTCCGTGGACACCGCGGGTACCCCAGCGGCAAACCCTTCCAATATCACCAAGGGTAAGGCTTCGCTGATCGAACTGAGAACAAGAAGTCCCATGCGAGGAAACAGTTCTTCCACCTTTTGAAAGCCCAAAAATTTCACTCGTCCCGTCAACCCCAAATTTTCTATCAGCTTTCGACATTCCTGCACATACTCCTGATCCTCATCCTCAGGTCCAGCAATCCATCCTTCGGCCTCGGGAATGCGATTCACTACTGTTCGCATGGTCCGGATAAATGTCTTGACATCTTTAATCGGTACGACCCGTCCAATCAAACATAACACCGGAGGGGGAACGGAAGGACGACGATTTCGGAGCGGTTCAAATCGTTCAACGGGAATCCCATTAGGGATGATTTGCGTGCGCGAGGGATCTGCTCCATCCTGAATTTGCCGCTGGCGATTGAAATCATACAAAGACACGATGGGATTGGCAGCCTCATAGCACATCCTGCCTAGCGTTCCATAAAACCTGATCCAGAGTTGCTGGAGGTACCCAAATTGCTCTGTCCCCTTTTCAAACGACAGGCGGTTGTCCTTGAGCCAATTGAATTGAAGGAGATCGATTTGACGTTCCTTGTTATAGATTCCATGTTCCGACAAGATCAACGGATGGCCGGTTCGGTAGTGCAGGAGGGTGCCAAGAAATCCTGCGTAGCCCGTCGAAATGGTGTGATACACTTTAGCTGGAATCAACTTGGACGCGACTCGTCCCAACATCCAGATTGGTTCATGCATTTGGCGAACCGTCCAAAAAAAATCCACAAAGGAAGG
>JAYWMS010000160.1:0-7256 GCA_035873215.1 Nitrospirota bacterium
ACTCTTTCTGTTGCCCTTCCTTGATCGAAATCCTCAACGGCGGATTTCCAAGCGGCCGGTAACACTCGGAGCCGGCTTCCTTTTTTTAACTGGTGTATTTGTGTTGTTATTTATTTCCTTAAATGACTTGTATGCCGTTCCTAAAACGGACCCGTCGATTATCCGTGGCCAAGACCTGGTTGGGAAGTACGGTTGTAAGACTTGCCACCGCATTCACGGAGAAGGCGCTGCGATTGCTCCAGATCTCTCCTTTGTTGCCGACCGACGCCCTGAGCGGGAATGGCATCTGAAACATTTTCAAGATCCTCAATCTGTTTCACCTGGTTCTTTCATGCCGAAATTTCCCCTCAATGATCGGGAGTTGAATGATTTGACGAACTATGTACTGACGTTAAAAAGCGGAACCTAACTATGCAGCAATCCACTTGAAAGTGAGTTCCCTGAGCAGGTTTGTGATGTTTAAAGGTCCACCGGTGACTAATTGCCAAGAGCTTTAGGTGAGACAAGATATGCTGTATACCATTGACATACCTTAAGGGCCTGTTGAACTTAGAAACGGCAGTTACATGGCTGCTCTCCCGTTCATGCTTCGACTCCTTCGACCAGCTCAGGATTCAGCACGAACGGGAGGCCGTAGCCGTCACACGGTAAGTGAGAGTGCGTTCGCCCTGAGCGCCGCGACCCCCGCGGCAGTCGAAGGGTTCCGAGTTGTCCAACTGCCGTTTTTAGGATGAAGGAAAAAGAAATACGAGGGTGGAAGACTCAGGACTCTTTGAGGGCGGAGATGATTTCAAGGACCATCTTCTTCCCGTCGCCAAACAGCATAAGTGAGTTGTCGAGGGCGAAGAGCGGGTTGGGAATTCCGGCAAAGCCTGGACTGAGACTTCGCTTGATGACGACCACGGTCCTAGCTTTATCGACATCAATGATCGGCATGCCGGCGAGGGGACTTGATGGGTCGGTGCGGGCCAGCGGATTCACAACATCATTGGCGCCAATGACCAGTGCCACATCGACTTGATCGATGTCTGTATTGATGTCATCCATTTCTTTGAGCGATTCATAGGGCACGTCGGCTTCGGCTAATAATACATTCATATGGCCGGGCATCCGTCCGGCAACGGGGTGGACACCATAGTCGACTTGAATGCCACGTTCGTTCAGCATTGCTGCCAAATTTGCGATGGGGTGTTGGGCTTGAGAGACGGCCATCCCATATCCGGGAATAATTGCCACTCGTCGTGCTGAATCAAATAAAAGTGCGACTTCATCCGGGGTCGCTGACTTCACCCTCCCAGCATACACCTCATCAGCAGTCGCTGAATCTCCTGTGGGTGCGAGCACGCCAAAGAGGACGTTGGTCAAGGACCGGTTCATGGCTTTGCACATGATCTTCGTCAGGATCATTCCGGATGCTCCGACCAACGATCCCGTGATAATGAGGACATTGTTGAAGAGCACAAATCCAGTCGCGGCAGCGGCTAAGCCTGAATAGGAATTCAGCAAAGCGACGACTACGGGCATGTCAGCTCCACCAATGGGGATGACCAGGAGGATGCCGAGGCATGACGCGACAAGAACCAACAACCAATATAACAGGTGGTTTGTTGGGTCCATGACAATACCGACGCTTAGGGCAAGGGCTAGGAGAGCCAGGATCGCATTGATCACTTGCTGACCCGAGAACAAGACTGCGTTTTCACCGACAAGGCCACGCAGCTTTCCAAAGGCGACCATGCTGCCACAAAATGTGACGGCTCCGATGAGTCCTGATGCGGCTGTGGCTACCGTGACTTGCATGATCGGAGTTTGTCCACCCAACGTGCTTTCAATCAATGCAGCGCCAGCGACAAGAATGGAGGCGATACCTCCAAAGCCGTTAAAGAGAGCCACCAACTCCGGCATTTCCGTCATTTGAATCTTAATCGCCAGAAGGGCGCCAATAGCCGTTCCGATCACGAGCCCTGCGATGATCACTTCAAAACTGACGATGTGTTTGTTGGCCAGCGTAATGACAACTGCCAGCAACATGCCGGTGGCACCTAAGAGATTTCCACGGACGGCTGTTCGAGGATGCGTGAGGCCTTTCAGTCCAAAGATGAAGAGAGAGGCTGAAAGGAGGTAACCAAAATTTATGAGAATGTCAGGCATGAATCAGGATTTCTTTTTAAACATTCCGAGCATGCGGTTCGTGACCAGAAAACCACCCACGACGTTGATCGTTGCGAATAATATGGCGATGAATCCCAGAATGGTGGTGGTCAGGGTAAGTTGTGTTCCCGAGGACAAGAGAGCACCCACCAATGTAATGCCCGATATCGCATTGGACCCTGACATCAGCGGGGTATGCAGTGTTGGTGGAATTTTCGTAATAATTTCAAATCCCACAAATATTGCGAGCACAAAGATCGTAATGCCGGAAATCAACATATCCATAGCGTCTTAGCTTTCCTCGGGCTTCATTCCCGCCAACGGTCCTAACAGTTCACGCACGCGGGCGTTCACAATGTCTCCGTTGTGAGTGAGCATGGTCTCTTTGGTGATCTCGTCATCAGGGTCCAACTTCAATTCGCCCTTTTTCACCAGATGCAGCAAGAACGTGGCAATGTTTTTACTGTACATTTGGCTGGCGTGAAATGGAACGGTGGATGACAGGTTTTCAGGACCGATGATCGTCACTCCATGCGATACGACGGTTTGGTCAACTTTCGTCAATTCACAATTGCCTCCCCGCTCAGCTGCGACGTCCACGATGACGGATCCTGGTGCCATCCCGGCGACCATGTCCGCAGTGATCAATATTGGGGCTTTCTTCCCGGGAACCGAGGCTGTTGTAATCACCACGTCACTTGACGCGATGACTTTCGTCAGCAATTCACGCTGTCGTTTGTAAAAGTTTTCATCTTGGGCTTTAGCATACCCGCCTGCATCCTCCGCCTCGCTGGTTTCGATGGGCAAATCGACAAACTTAGCACCTAAGCTCTGTACTTGCTCCTTGACAGCCGGACGAAGGTCATAGGCTTCTACGGCCGCGCCGAGTCGGCGGGCCATTGAAATGGCCTGCAACCCTGACACGCCCGCTCCTATAATAAAGACCTTGGCTGGAGTCACGGTGCCGGCTGCGGTCATGAGCATCGGAAACATTTTGGGTAAGGCATCCGCGGCCAACAGGACGGCTTTATACCCTGCGATGGTGCCCATGGAGGACAGAACATCCATGCTTTGCGCCCTGGTGATTCTGGGCATTAATTCCATCGCAAAGGCTTTAACTTTCCTGGTGTTCATGTCGCGAAGCGCGTGCGGGTTGGTAAGTGCTTCGGCGATACCAATGACCAGTTGATTGGCTTGATAGAGCGGGAGATCCGTTTTCCCCTGTTCGGGGTTGGCGCCTAGCAATCGGACTTGGATAATGATCTGGGAGCCTTCAAATACCTGGAGGCGAGAGACCGCTACTTTTGCGCCCTTATCGGTATAGGCAGAGTCAGGGTATCCGGATGCTGTCCCCGCTCCTGTTTCAACGAGGACTTCCATTCCCCCTTTGGTTAGCGATGGAATGACGCCAGGCGTCATCGCCACGCGTTTTTCGCCTGGATAGGTTTCCTTGGGAACTCCGATGATCAGTGCCATATCAAGAAACGCAATGAGGGTCTGTTGAAAAAGCATGCCCTGAGTCTTCCCGAAGGGTCCGCCAGCGGCGTTCTCGGGCCTTTGTCGTCCTCACGTACTCCGCGTACGCTCCGGGCGCCAAAGCCCCTGCGGCCTTGCCCGTGGAAAAGGGCGTCTTGGCGGTCTTGGGTTTGGGCGGGTGAAATAACCGCCCTTTTTGAACAGGCTCTTGGCTTGTGATGGTTCATAAAATTGTTCTTATGGGTTTGGCACTCTGAAAATTTCGAATTATCCAACAGTTGCTATGAAGCCATATTCCCCAAATTACTTCAATGGTGGCGTTAGACAAAGCATGAGGAAATACCATACCTGCCAGACAAGAATCAATGCCCCTACCCAGTTTCAGAGGCCATGATAGGTCGAAATTCTAGGTTGAAGGTTGGGGATAAAGAGCTTCCACAATTTGGGTGGTTTGAAACAACAAGGATCCCATGCGGGTATAGCAGGCATGGCCATACAGGTGTTCTCCAGGTGCGACATTAGCCGCATCCTGATAGTCAATCAGAATACACTGACCATCATTTGGGCATCGGGTTACCCGTCTTGTACATTCCAACCATCGTTCGAATCCGTCAAAAGGTTCAAGGTTCTCTCGCAAAGATTGATTCAGCTCTTCTAGTTCGGGTGTTGCAGGCACGGCATCGGTTCCAGCCACAGCCATTTGTTGGATGTAATCACCACCAATCGCCGCCTGCATTTCCATGACGACTTGAGGCAGATCCATTTTGGCTAACCATCGCTTAGCATCACCACGGATGGGTCGATGATTCACCAGGTGTAGCAATTTACCAATACCGCCGATGTCCCATCCGTATCGAATGGGAGTACCAAGGGTCACCAGATCGAGTGATGGCAGGTCGGGCTTGGCCTGCGAGAGGAACGTGGTCAGTTCCTGAAGATGAGCCCCAACTTCTGTTGACCAAAGATTCCCCTGCACGGAACTTTCCAGGATTTCGAAAAGGTACGGTCTTATCGTGGTTTCTCCTGGAGCGATGACATTCGATACTAGGGCAAGAACTTGACCGGCATGTCCATGCCCCAGGATCAAGATGCGATCGTCAGGGCTCAGAGTATTGGCACTCCTGAGCGTTTGGAGTTCATGGAAAAGAGAGAGGGCGGCTTCCAATCTCCCTAAATGATGGTTCACCGATGACCAAAGAATTCGGGTGCAGGTCAGTGGGAGTTGGCCGTGTTTTGAGAGGCCGTCTTGTAGTGCCTGGCTATATTCAGCGGTAAAATTCCCGGTATCCCCGACTATGGCATCGAGTTGGTCCCGGGTGTGGGTATCATTGGCGTATGGTGGATGAAGGGCGCTCTCGGCTGGAGGTTTTTGAAAATCCCCCGGACGTAAAAGAGCCAGAAGAGATTCCAATCCGGGTATTCCCCGCGAGTACCCTCGTTTGAGTCCACCCACTTCGTCGAGTCGGCCCGATCCAAAGATATCCGTACCCAGATAGCACCCATAGACCAAGATAACCATTCGCACACCTGCCTGATGCAGTGTTGTGCCCAGGTGACCTAATGCTTCGGACCATGGGGGTGAGTGGGGGGGAGCGCCAGTTTGAAACGTGACATACTTGACGCGCTCTCCGGGATCCGAACGGGAATATTTTGAATGCAGGAAGTTATTTTCTAGCGGCATAAAACAAAACTCCAGATGGCTCCGCACCCTCGAACCTGACTAAACCATAACCTCATACCGTGAATAGGGGTGGCCGTGCAATGGGGCCAGCCTAACTTGTACGGTGGTGTCGGCGTTTTCCCTCTCACCATGCCCTGTTTGAGAATTTGACCATGTAAAAATTCACATGGTAAGTTGACTCAACCGTTGACAAGTTTTTCAATTCTCCGAAGAAAGTTGTGGAAATCCACTCTTTGAGACTTTTATTTCCGCCGTGTCGAGTATTGAAGAAATCTATTAGATTTATGAACACACCATCGACTCAATTCCCCTTTTGTGTTGGCACGCTGTTTGTTGGCGTGGCTGCGGTATTAGGGTTCTCTCTGATTAACCCAATGCCCGTACGCAGTGCCACGACTGCGGATCATGTCATATTGGTCGTGCTCGAAGGTGTGGGAAATGCATCCATCCATGGCGGGGCCATGCCAACGCTCAATCGTTTAGCAAAAGAGGGAGCCGTATCATGGTCTGCTCAAACAATTACACCTCCGTTCCCCGTGTCCGCCATGGCGTCCCTTCTGACAGGTGTTCCAGTTTCTAAGCATCGCGTGGATTATGAGTGGGAGAAGTACGATTTTTCTCGCGCGTTCCTTCGAGCTCCCACGGTGTTTGATTATTTAGATCTATCGGCAGGTATGGACACCGCGTTATTCCTCATGGACGTACGATTCTATCAATTGTCCAGGCCGGAGATATATGTCGACATGCAGGTCTGTGGTAAATCCAAACCAAAATGCAATCCCAATCTTTTGGTCTTGTATATTCAGGACTATCTGCGGAAAGTGAAGAGTGAAGGAGGGCATGGGTTTCGACTCATTGATATCCCAGGGCTCCTAGTCGCACACATGCCGGCTGCTGCTGATGCCGGGAATAAACGGGGGTGGAATTCAAAAGCCTATCACAAAGCACTGACCGCTGTGGATACGGCTATCGGGGATTTGCTTGATGTCTATCGGGAATTTGAGGTACTGGATAAAACCATGTTGATCGTCACCGGATTAACGGAGGCGAACAGTCCGGGCCGGGCTCAATTGACTGCGATGTCAACCGGAAAGACGACGGTTCCATGGGTGGCTTGGGGGGCGAATGTTAAACCCCATTTTGAAATTGCACGAAAGGTATCCATTATGGATACCGGCGCGACAATAATGGAAGCGCTTGGTTTGGTGACGCATACGGAATGGGACAGCAAGGGTATCCATGAAATTTTTCAAGTGGTTCCGGAGCACAGGACCACAGGCAATGAAGTCTTGGCACGATAGAATGCCTGTACTCATCTCATTACTCGCGTGCCTGGTGATAAGCTTGGGGAGCGTCGAAAACGGGTTTTCCAAAATCTCTGACCCCGTGAATCCTTTATTACGGGAGTATTCAATCGTAGTAGATCCCACGGCGCTCGATCCACCAACCTGGTGGCATGTTCCGGGCATAACGCCTTTACTTTGGACGAAAGACCCTATGACGTATGAAGCATTTCGGACGACGGAATCTCGGAACGTCCAACTCAAGCCGGGAGAATATCGTTTCGGCACCTTTACGTTTGATTTTGTTTTTCGCGTGACCTTGGCAGGCCAGGTGGAGTTTGCCTCATCCCTTGGGCAGTGCGTGAAGGGACAGGGCACCAATAAGCTGGTTATTCAATGTAGTCACACTCAGCCCTATCAGCAAAATCCTGATTATTAGGAGATATTGATATCTCATGACCCAAAATGTGCAAGAGTGGATTGAAGCATTAGAAGATGTTGACGATGCCACGCGAGAAGAGGCTGCCAAGGCTCTTGCGGACTTAGGTGATCCGCAGACCATGGAAGTTCTGATGGTGGCGTTGGAGGATGAATATTGG
Organism: Nitrospirota bacterium; assembly: GCA_035873215.1. Taxonomy (GTDB): domain Bacteria; phylum Nitrospirota; class Nitrospiria; order Nitrospirales; family UBA8639; genus JAYWMS01. Next base: position 7,191 of record JAYWMS010000160.1, read on the forward strand.
GCGGTTCGAGTCCAAGTAGGGCACGCGATGGCCAAAATCGGTGGTTCACAAGGTATTGATGCAGAT
>JAYWMS010000166.1:0-6128 GCA_035873215.1 Nitrospirota bacterium
CGACGCTCTTCCGATCTCTATCTCGTCGAATGCGGCTTTCAGCCGAAGATCGATTGAAGCAGGGCCACACACGGGTCGTCATCGCGACAGCGTCGTTGGAACTTGGCATCGATATCGGATTTGTCGATTTGGTCTGCCAAATCGGTTCTCCCCGTGCAATCGCTACATGTCTTCAACGTATCGGCCGCGCTGGCCATTGGGTCGGAGCCACACCCAAAGGCCGGTTATTCTGTACCACGCGAGACGAACTGATTGAATGCGCTGCTCTTATTCGTGCCATTCAACAAGGCCACCTTGATCAGATTCTCATTCCATCAGCCCCCTTGGACATTCTCGCCCAACAACTCGTCGCAGAAATTGCCGCACAGGAATGGGACATTGACAAATTATTTCGGCTTTGTACCCAGTCATATCCCTATCGCAACCTGACTCGCGCACGATTTGACGAAATCATCACCATGTTGGCGCATGGGTTCATTCCTAACCAAGGTCGACAGCAAGCTTATGTGTTCCATGATCAGGTTCAACGCCTCGTCAGACCACGGCGAGGGGCACGACTGGCTGCCATCACCTCAGGTGGCGCCATACCGGATACCGCTACGTATGCCGTTGTGACCGAACCACAAGGAACCATTATCGGCTCAGTAGACGAAGACTTCGCGGTTGAGAGTATGGCAGGAGACATAATTTTACTCGGAAACACGTCATGGCGCATTCGTGGGGTAGGAACGGGAGTGATGCGTGTCGAAGACGCTCAAGGTGCCCCACCTACAATTCCCTTTTGGCGTGGGGAAGCCCCTGCAAGAACCAGTGAGCTCTCAGAAGAAGTTGCAGTCCTCCGGCAGGAGATCATGACACACAGCGGGTACGTTGAAAATGGCACCGCCACTTTTCCTGAAAAAGAGAATAATTCACCGGACAAGGCGATCATCTGGCTGAAAACCCACTGCGGACTGGACAGACGGGCAGCTGAACAAGCAACCAGCTATCAATTGATGGGCCACCAAACCCTTGGGGATTGTCCCACGCAACAGACTATTATCGCAGAACGTTTTTTTGACGAAGCCGGAGGCATGCAACTGGTTATTCATGCCCCATTTGGCGGACGACTCACTCGTGCCTGGGGGCTTGCGCTCAGAAAACGATTTTGCGTGAGCTTCGACTTTGAGCTCCAAGCAGCTGCCACCGACGAAGGACTAGTTCTGTCCCTTGGAGAAAAACACAGTTTTCCCCTTGAGGTCGTCTTTTCCATGCTCCACTCCAACACCGTGCGAGATGTCCTCACGCAAGCAGTGCTTCAGTCCCCAATGTTCATAGCTCGTTGGCGATGGAATGCCTCACGTGCATTAGCCTTGCTTCGATTCCGCAATGGCAAACGGGTACCGTTGCATCTACAACGCCTGCGCGCAGAAGATCTTTTAACTGCGATATTTCCAATGGCTACTGCTTGTCAGGATAATCGTCCGCCGGGAAACATTGAGATTCCCGACCATCCCCTAGTACAGGAGACCATACGAGATTGTTTGGAAGAAGCTATGGATATAAATGGATTAGTCATCCTGCTCAAGCGAATCGAGCAAGGTCAGATTCGTTGCGTGGCAGTGCAAACACCAACGCCCTCCGTCTTCTCCCATGAAATTCTTAACGCTAACCCCTATGCGTTTCTTGATGATGCACCACTTGAAGAACGTCGCGCACGCGCCGTCAACATGCGTCAGATGCTTCCACCTGAAGAAGCTGGCAGTATTGGCGCCTTAGATACTCAGGCAATCCTTACCATCTGCGATGAAGTGTGGCCCTTAGTCCGGAATCCGGATGAGCTCCATGATGCGCTCCATATGCTCATCATGATTCCCGAAAGGGAAGGAGCCGAATGGGCACCATTCCTGCCAGAATTGCTTGCGACAAAGCGTGCATTTGTGTTGACCCTTCCGGATCATTCGCAAGATGGACTAGGCTGTATGACAGTCTGGGTAGCCTATGAACATCTGCCCCTGCTTCAAGCCACTTTCCCAGAAATTTGCCTCCAGAAAGGAAGGGAAGATACAACAGAAAAATTTGATCAGAGGGAGGTCTCTGACAGACAAGAGTTTTATTTGGCCCTCATACGGTCTTGGATGGAAATCGTCGGACCAACAACGGCCAAAGAATTGGTGGAGAAGCTTGGCCTCTCACAATCTGGAGCTCACACCGCTTTAATTCAACTGGAGGCAGAAGGCCAGGTACTTCAGGGCACGTTCCGCCCCAACCGCACTAAGACTGAAGTGGAGTGGTGTCATCGACGATTACTGGCACGGATTCACCGCCGTACCGTGACCCGACTCCGACGGGAGATTGAGGCTGTCCCTGCCTCGGTCTTTATGCGATTCCTATTCCGCTGGCAGCATGTAGCGCCGACTTCACGACTCCATGGAGAAAACGGCACATTAGAGATCGTACGACAACTCGCTGGATTTGAAGCGGCTGCAACCGCCTGGGAACCATTTTTGCTCAAAGCCCGTATTGCCAATTACAGCCAGGACAAATTGGACTATCTCTGCCTACGTGGTACAGCAACATGGGGACGGCTGACTCCTCCCACAATTTCTGTGAACCACTCGAATCCTAGGCGAAAGTCGCGAGTCATTCCGACAAGCCTCGCTCCAATTAGTGTGTTTCCCCGTGAGGATGCTGACTGGCTCTTAACTCTTTCTCGAGTCGATGCACGAATTCCTCAGGCCATGCTTCCTGAAAAAGTTAGTGCAGTGGCTCAGGCTCTTTATCACTATTTATGCAAACATGGCGCGAGTTTTTTTGCCGATCTCACCAAAGGCACGAACCATTTACAGGCTGAAGTCGAGCAGGCCTTGTGGGAGTTAACAAGCGTCGGACTGGTGACAGCTGATGGGTTTGACAATCTGCGAGCATTGCTTGACCCAAAACGTCGACGCGGAATCGGACGCCACGACGTGAGACGCCCACGACACACGATTGGACGATGGTGCCTCCTTGCTCAAAATGATGATCCCACCTCGTCCCTTCAAGAATTAAAACAGGACCCTATAGAGTCTTGGGCCCGCCAACTTCTTACACGATACGGTATAGTTTTTCGCGATGTATTGAAGCGGGAGTCGCTTCCCTTTGCATGGCGAGACCTATTGACTATCTACCGACGATTGGAATTACGAGGAGAAATCCGAGGCGGCCGATTTGTCTCTGGGTTTACGGGGGACCAATTTGGATTGCCTGAAGCCGTCGAAGCTCTACGGGCCATCCGAAAAGATCCACAAGCCGGGGCAGAAAGAATTCAACTCGCAGGTTCCGACCCATTAAATCTTGTGGGAATCATCCTTCCTGGAGACCGAATCCCTGCTGTTCCATCTCAGCAAATAATTTTTGAAAACGGTGTCCCGATCTCTGACCCCCGCCTCTCAGCAGCCTTAGCCTAACCGGCTTGTGATGAATAGTGAAGATCCGCCTGTCTTTTCCTTGACCCACACCATCACTGTGGGTATGATCAAAAATCATGGCACGATTTCCATTTAACCCTCATGGTGGGAACCCGTTTCCTGGTGGTATGAGTCCGCAACCTGCTCGACCTCAATCACCAAATAATGGACAATTTCAGTCCCTTCGCGCCTCACTGCTATTCTGTCCCACATGTCAAACTGCCACGCCGACAAGAGAGCGTTTGTTATTGGTGCTACCCACTGGGAATAAATACGAATATGTTTGCGCCCAATGCGGGACCTCTACCGGCGAAAAAACAGACCAAGATCAACAGAACTCGCAATTAATCATTCCGTAAACTTCAGACTCATTCCGCCTCAGAACACTCAATTCTCCTGATTGCCAGGCCTCGCGGTGTATGAACCTGTCACGATCAAACGTCTGTAGATAGTTAATGAGATTCCAGATCTTTTGGAACCGGGAGACCTTCCATCGCCATAATTCGGAGCGCATTTGTGGTCGGACAAGGACCATTCTTCAATCGGTAATCAAATTTCAACTCGTTGTCACCAACGGTTTCTTGAAAGTGAATGTTGGAAATACCGTGGACTTCCTTTTCTAATTGGGCCAGTTCCAAATCATGTGTGGTGACAAGACCAAAGCCATGTCCTTGGCTCAATGCGCGAATGAAGGCCTGACTGCCTAAAAGCCGTTCGCGATTGTTTGTCCCTTTAAAGATTTCATCGATCAGGAACAAGACAGGAGGACCATCTTGACTTTGGATACATTCCAGCAGACGTTTGAGCCGTTTCACTTCAGCATAAAAAAATGACAATCCTTCTTCGAGTGAATCACCAACACGTATACAGGTATAGATCTGGCTCCAGGTCCATTCAAAGGAGTCTGCACAAACTGGTCCACCAGCTTGGGCCAAGCATACATTAAGACCAATGGTTCGAAGAAACGTACTCTTTCCAGACATATTGGATCCCGTAACGAGCTGGATTTTCCCCATCCCGTTTATTTCAAAGTCGTTGGATACACGCTGTTTTTGGGAAAGCAGGGGATGTCCCAGAGCCGTCGTACGAAGACTGACTTGCGGAGGGGAACCCTCCGACGGCAACAAGCGAGGCCAGGCATACCCCGGATTTAAATAGGAAAACGTGGCCATCGCGGCCGCGGCATCACAAATACTTAAACAATCCAACCACACCGGCAAGACCGGCCGCAGTTGTCCAGTCACACGACTCAGTTGATACGCCCACAGGAGATCCCACGGAACAAGAGCATTCAGTCCAAGATGAATGATGGGATGGGCTTTGACGCTTAACCCGTGACACACTCTCGCGAGGCGTACGATGGCAAGAGAAGGTTTGACTTGTTCTTGATGAAGGGGCTGACACACTCGATTCAGGAATGGTAGATGAGAAAAAGACCGGGTCTCAAGCTGGCTTACAATGCTACTCAGTCTTTGCAACTCTATCTGCAGATCAAGGACATGTTCGAAGAGGTGACTGACCCGCCCCCCAAAAAGAAGCAGCACAAACACATACACCAACCACGAAACAATCCAAAACCCCGAGGCCCCTCCCATAGCCCAAATGGAAAAAAGCAAAAGATTTGTGATGGCTAAGCCACTAGTCACGAAGATAAGCATCACAAGAACTCGGTCATTCAATGACTGCTCAAGCAGCCGCCTGATACGCTCTCCGTTTACTCTCATGGGGCTCAACAGCTTCGCCGCAAGTTGCATGCGATCTCGAAACCCATTAAGCGTCGTGAGTTCTCGAATGAGCGCCTGTCGCTCTTCCCAGGCTGATCGTGAATCGGGCTCATCCCGTTGATCAAGAAACCATGAGGTCAAGCGTGTGTGCCCTTCAGTTGACACCGTAATATCGATGAGACGAAGGAGCGAATGCGTGCCAACCAGATCCAAATCTTGTGCATAGGGATGATTCGAAGGGGCAGGCCGGTCATATTCCGACACATCGGTCCAATGAAGCTGAATCCTAGCTAGATGGGTTTGTTTGATAGATTTCCAAACACGCAAGCGCGACAAACGGAACTCAAATCGATTATGGTACTGTGCGACAGCAACAAAAACGATGACAAATATGGCCAGAACCCAGTTCCCAGCAATAAACAATTCACTACGATAGAGTCCACCACACACCAGCAATGCGAGGAGAAAAAGGGCCATGCGGCCTCGACTTATTGACAAACTTGTTCGCTTGCCTTGTTCAAGCAGGCGATGGGCTCGATCAATTCCTCGTTGGAGTATTCGATCACGTATGGAGGGTTGCAATTCGCTCATACCGCTCGCGGACGATACGTGGGAAATCGCCCTCAGTCAACTCGCATGCCCATAGAATATATAGAGATCCTTGTACTGGCTTCGGTCGATGCGAATGAATTGGCAGGATTGCTCCTTCAGCCTGGATTTTTAGGAGCCTGGGAGGACCAGGATCGCGTCCACGTTTACTGGGATACCGAACATTGGAACGCGGACGCCCAGAAAGCCATTCTTTATGCATTGACACTCTTAGAAATTTCCGATCCGGAACAACACATCCGAGTTAACCGATTACCATGGCAAGATTGGAACGCCCAATGGGCGCACCTCGTGAAGCCGGTTCGAATCGGACAACGATTTCTCATCCGACCGAGCTGGGAAGTCTCAAGGCTCGACCAGCCCTTGA
>JAYWMS010000186.1:0-3143 GCA_035873215.1 Nitrospirota bacterium
TGCTCTTCCGATCTCTGATCTTCAATTCTGCCTTGGAGTTGAAAGAGGGGAATTCCGCATCTAGAATGGACGAATGTTAAATACTCAACGAGGATGAACCCTTGTTCGTAAGTTTGCATCTCCGAAAGAAAGGAACGAGACAGAATGGCAGAACGAACGCTTGCGATAATTAAACCTGATGCCGCCAAAAAACAGGTCATCGGGGATATTATTCAACGGTATGAACAGGCCGGAATTCATCCCGTCGCGATGAAAATGATGTCGCTCACCAAGGCTCAAGCTGAAGGGTTTTATGCGGTTCATCGGGAGCGCCCATTCTTTAATGACCTCACGACGTATATGGCATCGGGACCGGTGGTCGTTCTTGTGTTAGAGGGTACGGGAGCCATTAAAACGAACCGTGATCTGATGGGAGCCACTGATCCGAAAAAGGCAGAGGCCGGTACAATTCGAGCGGCACATGGCGCCTCCATCGAAGCGAATGCCGTGCATGGGTCGGATTCTCAGGAAACGGCCAATTTTGAAATAGGATATTTCTTTCCTGGTATCGATACCAATTCTTGATAAGTTCTCTTATAACCTGAATCGAGGACTGAGATACGGTTTCTTCTATTCAGGTTGTCTTTCCATAACATGATAATCCGCTCTTTCCTACGGTTGATAAGTCCGGCTATGGTGGTGGTTGTACTCCTTGCCGGATGCGCCAAATCTCCGTCTGCGGATCGCACCCTCGAACACCTTCGAATGCAAGCAGAAGAGCGCCTGTTGCAAGATGCTCGTGTGGCGTTCTTTCAGGGACAATATCAAGAGACTGCCTTGTTACTCGAACGGTTTGTGATGAATCATCCACGCTCTCGATTGATCGATGAAGCACGCTGGTGGTTGGCTCGCTCTCACCAGCAACATGGAGATTTGTCGGCCGCGCTGATGCGGTATCGTCAATTGACGCAGGGTCGCCATCCGAATCCTTACCGGAAGGAAGCAACACTACGGGTAGCAGAAATTGAACTGATTTTAGGCGTTAATCTCGACACCCATGAATTTGTGGGCGTGATGATAGGCGCTGGTGTGTTACTGCAACCGAATGGACTGGATATGGCCACGAATTACCGAGACAAAGTGTTTGCCAGAGCCGTGGCGATAGATTTTCCATGTTGGAAGCCATCTACGGAGGATACACCCGGGAATTTGCCAATCCAGGGTGTGAGGATGTGGGATCGTATCCTCGATGAGGGCATCAAGCCACTCGTTACTCTAGGAAAAGAGCGGGGATTTGGTGTGTGGGTTGGTGTACCCTTGCGTTGCATGGGGGCTTATTACGATGCCTCTGACGAACAGACACGTCGGTGGAGTGATCAAACCTATGATGTCAGTACTGGGCGAATCCAACGGTCAGAGGGGTACTCGTTGTTTTCCGCCGAGTATCGTGATGTCGTGTTTTCATTATTGTCCCATGTAGCTGAATTGCGAGTGGATGGTGTAGTTTTTCGTGCCACTGCATCACAGGGGCCCTATGAAGGATTCACGCCGCTGGCCATTCGTGAATTCGAACAGCAGTTTGGTGAACGGTTGACGCCGGAGATCCTCTTTACGACTTCGTCTCAGGGGGAAGTACTAACATCGTCTCATCTGCTCAATCAGCGTGCCTCGGTATCAGTGGACTATCCGCCGCTCTTTTGGAAGTGGGCGGGATGGAAAGCGCGAGAGGGGTTTCGGTTCATGAATAAATTGGCCGTGAATCTTCGGAGTCAGTTTCCTTACCTCAAGATCGCGTTGGAAGTTCATCCTGAGAGCATCGAAGACCCGCTGTCCGCACTCGTCAATGTCAGTGAAGATTGGATTGAAATGTCACACGGCGAATTCGATGTCATTGTGACCAATCTTCACGATGTTCCAAGTGTTCGTCTTCGATCGGGAACGACTCAGGGGGTACCTGTCGGTATCTCTGAAAGAAACGATGCCTTGGTGACGGGGATGGTTGACTATCTCCGAAAGGCGGAACGCGTTTGGGTGATTCTATCGAATAGACAAACTCTGCCGTTGCATGGTCGAGGAGATCGCCTCATTTCCAACCTTCCTAAAGGCGTGGGTATTCTCTATGATTACACTGCGGTTCCTTGACAAAGTTTGCCGCCTTCTTTTAGAAACATTTCGGCTTTGTTCTTTGCCGTTGGCATGTGAGAACATGTGAAAGGACTACCAATTCCCGATCACTTTGGGTAGGAGATTCTAGATGATTCCAGACGAACTGCGTTATCACAAAGAACACGAGTGGGTCCGAATGAACGGTTCGCAAGCGACGGTTGGGATTAGCCATTTTGCTCAGGATGCGTTGGGGGATGTGGTCTTTATTGAATTGCCCAAAATAGGAACCGATGTCGAAGCCAATCAGGAAATGGGAGAAGTGGAATCGACAAAGGCTACGTCCAATGTCTATTCCCCATTGAGTGGAAAAATCATCCAGGTCAATGAGGCCTTACAGGATCACCCGGAATTTTTAAATTCCGATCCATACGGCGAAGGGTGGATTGCCGTGGTTGAACTGGGGGACCTTTCGCAACTTGATAATCTGATGACTGCCTCCCAATACGAGGAATTTCTATCATCACAGACCTGACACGATATTGAAACATTCCGCCAGCGGCGTTCTTTGCGGACGTAATCCGTGAACAGTCGTCAGTGGACCGTCTTGAATAGAGAAGCCTCAAGCAAAAATAGAAGTGTTTCTCCCCCGCGTCACGGATTACGATATGACTCTTGACCGAGGGATGGGGCGCGTCGAGGTTTGGGCGGGTAAAATATCGGGCCTTTTGTATCATCCTTCTTCATTTTGGTGTTTTTGTGATCTGTCCGCAAATCTCCTAGATCTTTAAAAACTTGAGTTTTTCAGTAGACCTCCCAATGTCTTCTCCCAAACATATTCTCATTGTTGGTGCCGGTCCAGGTGGATATGTGGCAGCGCTTCGTGCTGCGCAATTGGGGGCCAAGGTCACCGTCGTGGAAAGCCAGGCCTTGGGTGGCGTGTGCTTGAACACAGGGTGTATTCCGAGTAAAGCGCTCCTCTCTGTGATTGAATTGAGCGAAAAGCTGAAGAAGTCGGATGATCTTGGCTTGCACCTTCCCGGTCCTGCTTCGTTTCAGAC
>JAYWMS010000199.1:0-2692 GCA_035873215.1 Nitrospirota bacterium
CGGTTCCAGAAAAAAATCAAACGGGTTAAAAATCACCATGTCCGCGACGAGGTTAATCTCGATGTGGAAGGCTTGCACTTTATTGGGGTAGACGATGCGGGCCAAGTAATTCCCGTGCGGGTCTTGCTGCCAATTGAGAAAATACCCCTCAGGTTCGATGTTCAGAGAATAACTGATGATGGGGGTTCTGCTATGGGGAGCAGGTCGTAAACGAACGACCTGAGGTCCCATTTGTACGGGCCGGTCATAGATGTAATGGGTTTGATGATTGAGGGCGACGTGAAGCGGCATGGCAATTGTGATCAGACCGCGAGGAGTTCAATCATGCTGATTTGATCGGGGGTGAGAGAGAAATGCTGAATGTCTAGATCTTCTTTCATGTGTTGTTTATTGCTGGTGCCCGTTAAGGGAAGCATACCAACTTGCTGGGCGTAGCGGAAGATAATCTGCATGGATCCCGTCCCGTTTTGCTTGGCTATATCCAACACTTCTGGTGATCGCCACACTTCTGGGTTTGCCGTTAACAGGGAAAACCCTTCATAGATGATGCCATGTGTCTGACAGATTTCTCTCACTTCTTTATCCCATGCCATGGCAGCGTAGCATCGGTTTTGGACGATCATGGGTTTAATGGTCGCTTTGTCACACAGTTCCGTGAGTTGTGGCGCGGTGACATTGCTGATGCCAATCATCTTCGTTCGACCTGAATTATACAAATCCTCCATCGCTGTCCACACTTCCCAATCCTCTTTTCCTAATCCATAGCGTGAATAGGGGCCATGGAGCACAAAGGAATCCAGATAATCGGTGTGCAGATGTTCAAGCGAGCTTTCGAATGATTGCTTCACTTGAGAGGCGACCGGTGAGATGGGATCGTACGGCGTACGATGATCCTGTCCATTTACCGAGGTGAACTTTGTTTGCAGGAACAGCGAATTTCGTGGAATGCCTTGTTCCCCTAGTGCAAGGAGAGCCTCTCCCACCAAAGCCTCCTGGTAATGTATGAGCTGGTTTGCTGTGTCGATGGCGGTGAAGCCGGAAGTAACAGCCAACTGGACGAGTTGAGCGGTCGCGTCTTTTTTCCAGGCCGTGCCGTACATGAAAGCAGGAATGTTGACACCATTATATGTCGTAAGAATGGGCATGCTGTTATCGAGGGATTCCTTCAACGAATATCCTAAAATGACAATAGGAATAGGGACTGTTCAAAAATGCCAACTTCTCACCCACCCACCCCCGGTGTGCCAAGACACACCTTATCCGCTGGCAAGGCCACAAGCCGTGAGGAGGGCGAAGCGTACAGGGAGTACGTTGAGCCCTCCGAGCAGCGAACGGCGCGAGAGGAGCGCCAAGTCTGGGAGCCCGAAGGTTGAGAACGCCGCTGGCGGCATTTTTTAACAGTCCCTGTGATTAAAAGATGCCAGCCTGCACCACATCTTCCAAACTATTGATATCCAGCCAATGTCCAACGGTATACAACACTCTGATCGAATGATTCCGCTTCAGCAATTCCTGGAACAAATGATCCATCCGGTTTTTCCGATTGGCCGGATCGGCCAGCATGCCTTCTAAGATTTCTTGTAGGGGCCCAAGAGCCTTGGCCGATACCTTAAGAAACCCCATCCACACGCCGTGGGTAGATTCAGGCGCCAGGTGGTTTCCCATTTGCTTGAGATAGATTTTGGTGTGAAAGGCTTTTCGTGAGTTTGGATCAGTGCATTCTGCAAAACCATCCAGACGGGTGTAACTCGTTTTTTCCCGCCATTGGCTGTCCACAAAAATAACCAAATCCTCAGGCTCCTGCATCAGGCTTTGGGGAATATATTTATTGAATAGCACATCGCCATAAGAAATGATGGTGTCCTGAACAGGTTCTTTTTTGGACTGAAGGGCTTTGAGTAACGAATGGAGTTCGCTGGTCTCTTCAAACTCATCGTTATCGATATAGTTCAAGTTGGGAAGGGTTATGGCTTCCTTTTTATATCCGCGAACGACGGTGATGTTTTTGATGCACACTTCATTGTAGGCGTCCACGATGTGTGACAGAATTGGAGCGCCTTTGATGTGGACCATGGTCTTGGGTTTGTCTTCTGTCAGTTTCCCGAGTTCCTCACCTCGGGATGCGGCTAAAACGATGGCGGTGAAGGATTCGGCAGGACGGGGGAGATACCGTTTCTCGGCCTCCTGTAATTCCGCCGCACCTTGCAAGCGGAAGACTTCGGAGACAGGTACTATCTCGTCTTCAATTGTTAGGAGATTCTCGCGTTCAATCAAAGTCTGAGCAGTCTTTTGCATGGTGTCCACTGCTGCCCGAAGCAAATGGTTTGCCCATATCACCAGGGAAAAACCGGATTGCCGAAAGACATCAGTAGGAGTCGCATAATATTTTGTCGGCACGATGACGACCGGACATCGATTACCCCATTCTCGTTTGAAGGCCAAGATTTCATCGGGAACGGCCAAGGCGCTGTGGATTAAAATACCATCGGCGCCAGCCTGATGATAGGCTTCTGCGCGGCGCAAGGCTTCCGCTAATCCCCATCCACAAATAAAGGCTTCGACTCTAGCAATGATGCAGAAGTCCGGGTCGGTTTGGGCATCTTTCCCCGCTTTGATCTTTCCGCAAAACTCGTCGATGTCGGCCATGGGCTGGGCATCGCCTTTCAGAAAACTGTTCGTCTTAGGAAAGAGC
>JAYWMS010000265.1:0-2566 GCA_035873215.1 Nitrospirota bacterium
CCGATTGGATTTCTTTGATAATATTGTGTAAAAAAAAGGTGGCATTGCCAAGTTGAAGACGGGGAGAGACCTGGTTGGACAGGACCGCGTCTTTCTTCCCGGTGTTTGTAATAGGGAGAATCGAGAGATATGTTCAATTTTATGCCGCGAGAAGAAGCGTTTTTCAGCCTATTCCAACAGTCCTCTAAGAATGTGGTTGAAGGGGGTCGGCTGCTCAAGGAGTTGATGGATGATTATCAAAGTATCCCTGAGAAGGTCAGTCGAATTAAAGAGGTTGAGCACCAAGGAGACGAGATTACCCACGACATTGTTCGAAGACTCAACAAGACATTTATCACGCCTCTTGATCGAGAGGATATTCATGATTTGACCAGTGCATTGGATGATGTCTTAGATGAAATTGATGCCGTGGCCGATCTGTTTTTGATCTATAAAATCAACAAACCAACCGACACGGCCGTGAAGCTGGCTGACATTTTGTACCAGGCCTCTGTGGCAGTTGGGAAAGGGGTTGACCTTCTTGCCCAGGGAGACCTTGATGCGAATCAATTCAATATCCACGTGAATAGTTTGGAAAATGAGGCCGATCGGTTAAGTCGAAACGCCATTTCGACCTTGTTCGATGAGGAAAAGGATCCGATCACCGTCCTGAAATGGAAAGAAATTTACGAGGGTTTCGAGACGGGCACGGATTGTTGTGAGGACGTAGCGAATGTCCTCGAACGTATCGCCCTCAAAGCCACCTGACAGAAAGAGCCTACCGTTCCATTAAGCCAATACATGAAAGTCTTTCATCAACGATGACTCAGTCTGCGTACGTATTGGGCCAAGTAATTCAAGGCCTGTTGAATATTTCTCTCACCTGGTTCATCGATGGCCTAGGCGAAATCGATATCAGCAGACAACGGGAATGGTCAAAAAAGTCCGTTTTGTCACCCGCCCAAACCCAAGGGCGCCAAGACGCCCTTTTCCACGGGCAAGGCCACAGCCATTTTGGCGCGTGGAGCGTACTCCCAGTACGTGAGCACGGTAAAATGGCGAGAACGCCGCTGGCGGCTTTTTTCAACATTCCCATTCAGGTAGCAACCCATGTTTGATTTTAGCGCCATGCTCATCCTGGTCGTCTTCCTGGCGTTGCTGTTTGATTTTTCAAATGGGTGGCATGACAGTGCGAATGCCATTGCCACTGTCGTCTCCACTCGAGTGTTGAGCCCCTTAGCAGCCGTGCTCATGGCGGGTGTCTTAAATGTGGCTGGAGCCTTTATGTCCACCGCCGTGGCCAAAACCATCGGAAAAGGTATCGTTGACCCAAGCGCAGTTACGGAGGTCGTGGTAGTCGCAGCCTTAGGGGGAGCCATCATTTGGAATTTCATCACGTTGAATTTGGGGCTGCCCTCCAGCTCATCCCATGCGTTGATCGGGGGATTATTGGGGGCCGGCCTCATTCATGGTGGAGTGGATGTGGTGAAAATCACAGGATTGTATAAAGTCCTAAAAGCGCTCATTTTTTCTCCGCTATTTGGGTTCATCGTGGCGTTTTTGTTGATGGTGGGAATCAGTTGGGCTTTTTATCGAACTCAGCGGGGAGTCGGGGTGTGGCTGTTTCGCCGGCTGCAGGTGGTCTCCGCGGGATTTATGGCCTTCAGCCATGGAGCCAACGATGCGCAAAAAGCTATGGGCATCATTACGCTAGCTCTCCTGTCATCGGGCCACCTTCAAACGGCTGAGGTTCCTACATGGGTGATCGTCTCCTGTGCCTTGGCGATGGGCCTGGGGACGGTCATGGGGGGGTGGAAGATTATCAAGACCTTGGGAATGAACATCGTGAAGTTGGAACCAGTCCATGGGTTTGCGGCGGAAACCGGGGCAGGCGTAGTGCTCATGGGTGCGGCGCAAATCGGATTGCCAGTGAGTACCACCCATACGATTACATCATCGATAATGGGAGTAGGGGCTGTGAGGGGGCTGTCTGCGGTTAAATGGGGTGTGACGAAACGGATATTGTACGCCTGGCTGTTTACACTTCCAGGGTCAGGGTTGTTGGCAACCTTGATCTACCTAGTGCTCAGTTAAACCAACCTACCAGCTGTAAAGTCTAAAAAACTCAGGAATTTAGTTTTTGAAATTAGAGTTGTAGCGGGGTTTCGCCCCCGCCGACGAGGTCCTTTTGTTTCGGCAAAAGGACCCAAAACCATTTTTGCCCGTTCACGGCCCTAACGGGTTCCCTGTGCCGCAGCACCGAATCAGATGGCTGCGCAACTCGCTCCGCTCAAACAGTGCTCGCCGCATTGTCGGATTCGATGCTACGGCTCGGCCGCGCCCAAGGCGAGGGGCTTCTTGTCACTTCTTGTCAGTGGCGATAAAAAACCGTGGTGGCATGCTTTTATTGAAATGTGATAATGCATGACCAGACCCTGAATCATTTATTACCAATCTTCTCCTTCCCTTATATTTAGGGCAGGATCACTGATTGGGTTTTTAGACCCTCCACCAATTTCATGAATATTATTTCGACATAAAAGACTCACAGTTAGAAAATGGCATAGATGAATAAGAATAACCCGCC
>JAYWMS010000269.1:0-4834 GCA_035873215.1 Nitrospirota bacterium
ATCACCCTTCCGAACTCCACCGGTTTGCGCAGGACCCCTTGCTTTCGCGACGGCCACCTTCCATTGATGATTTTCTTGTCTGGTGGTGAGTTGCATGCCCAGAGTGGAAAATTTCAAGGAGGATCCTTGAATCAAAGCGGTGATAATTTTTTGAACCAGAGCGCATGGCACGGCAAAGGCAAATCGGCTACAACGACGATCACTCTCAGTCGTTTCCGTTTGAATAATCGCGTGGACCACCCCAACGATTTCTCCCTGATGGTTGAACAGGCCTCCACCGGAATTTCCACTACAAATGGAAAGGTCAACCTGGTGAAGACGAGATTGGACAGTTGGTAAAAATGTGTTGGGATTTCCTATCGTGCCAAATCCCATCGCTGGGCCCCAACCCAACGGATACCCGATCGTAAAAACATTATCACCAGATCGTACCTCTTCGTGGGCAAATGAGGTTGCCGGCAAAGGCGGTGGTGAGTCGCTTTGCCTAAGGCGGTATACTGCAATATCTAGAATGTCATTGAACCCAACGAATGATGCGGGAATTTCAAATAAATCTTGAGTGAGAACATGTATCTGCTTGGGCATGACGACTTGGCTGCCTTCTTGACGTTCGACGGCATGACCGGCGGTGATGATGTATCCATCTTGGAGATGAAACCCTGAACCTCGAATAGAAAAATGTGCACGACGTGCTGGAGAGGACTCCGGATGTGTCTCCTTTAGAATCGCGACGGTTGCCGCTTTTGTCCGTTCGATCGTTTCTGCAAACGATGAGGTGGTACCAGCTAGTGCGCTATTGGCTATTCCCGAGATCGTTATTGTGATAATGAGAATGGACAATTTCATGATTGAGCGCGGTTTCCTTTCTCGTATGACTTTAGAGTGTTGGAAAAGCATGCCCTGAGTTTTTCCAAAGGGTCAGCCTGCGGGATGCCTCTGGGACGTAGCGGGTGAACCGTGATCGGAAGGGGACAAGAATCCCAGGGGGTTTTTCTCGCATTACAGGTCCTCCCTCACGGATCACGAAACGGGTCTTGCCGGTGGAAAAGGGCGTCTTAGCTCCTTAGGACTTGGTTGGGTGCCATCGCGGGCCTTCCTTCGTCAAGACTCAGGACAGGTTTTGAATACCCCTTCATATTCCAGCAAGCAGTCAAGTTGGTCGGTATGGTGGGCATGAAGGCGTTTTCGTATTACTCAACAATCCAAATTGGATCATTTGGTGAAAGGCCGTGCATTTTGTCAAGCGCGATCGTGTATTTATGTGACAAAATGTGTGAAACTGGTTACCGTTGATTCTCACTTGAATTCACGGTACAGCCTTCAGTACTCTTCCCTCCGTTAATTGACCAGTACATGTCATGAAAGTTTCAAGTGCATTAAGAAAGGCTCTCGTGTTGCTCAGATCGATGTTGACGACGGTGAGGAATAATGGCTTGGCGGTGCTGCTTATAGGAGCTATATTGGTCAGCTCGGCATGGGCACACGGCATTTTGATGGAGTCCTCTCCGAAACAGAATGCTATTCTCCACCACTATCCGGACAAGGTGGTCTTGCGTTTTAACGCATCGTTGGAACCGTCCATGACCCATGTGGTTCTAGAGGATATGGAGCGGAATATCACGGCATTGCATCCCACCAAGGAATCCACTATTGAGCAGATTGTTATGACCATCCCGCCACTGAAGCCTGGTGTGTATCATGTCCGCTATCGAGTGTTGGCGACCGACGGTCACCTCACAGAGGGTTCCGTACGGTTCACTCTTCTCAGCCCGTGAAGTCTCGATGACCGATCTATTAGAGTTTGCGAGTGGATTGCTTGATGGCTTGGGTCTCCTGGCCTTCTCTCTCCTACTGGGCGGACTTGCCTATGCTGTCGTGGTTTTGCAAAGCCTTCGCATTTCTACGTCTTTGGACACATCACTGAGTCAACGTTGCTATAAGGTTATTTTTTATAGTGGCGTGACTCTCATCGTACTCCGCCTTTTGCAACTTTGTTTCAAATACATTGCCCTTGCACAAGTGATGGGTGATGACTTGTGGGCGGCTTTTGTGCAAACGGAACTGTTTCGGGCTGGCCTGCTGAGTGTAGCGATGATCGGTGCGATTGTGTATTCAAGTCGATGGGTAGGACGGCAGCCCACGCATGTTTTTCGTTGGGGGGTGGTATGTCTCTTTGTTTGTGGCCTGCTTGCTAATGAGGCCAGATTAACCCATGCGGCGAGCCGGTTAGAAGGTCGAGAGTGGTTAATGATTGTTACCATGGTGCATGTTCTTGGGGCCACCATTTGGGCCGGAGGTATCAGTCATTTGCTTCTCTCTCGGTGGACCCTTCGTGGCAGTCCTCAACTGACCTCATTGTGGCCGATTTTGGTAGCCAGATTTTCATATATTGGGATTCCCTCCATGGTCTTCATCGTCGGGCCTGGGGTCTATCTGGCTTGGAGGTATGTCGGCAGTTTCAGCGGGTTGGTTGGCACTGGCTATGGAAATATGGTGTTGGTCAAGGTGTGCTTCCTTCTGCTGGTATTCTTATTGGCAATCCTGAACTTTGGGGCGGGAAGACGTTGGCGCCAAACGCAGGATGCTTCTCCTTTCACACAACGAGTGTCTGCCTATGTGGAAATTGAGATTATTCTTGCAATTGGGTTGCTGTTCACCGCGGCATCCTTGACCGGGTTCCCTCCGGCGATCGATGTATCTAATGATGCCGCGACTCCTCACGAATTGTGGATCATGTACGATCCTAAAATGCCTCGGGTGACCGGGCCGGAAATGGTGTGGATTGACGCACCCGAACTCACGAATCTTTCAACTGGGGAAATGGGGAAGAAAAAGGATTCGAGTTGGGATCGTTTTAATCACAACATCTCAGGTGCCATTGTGATCATTATGGCTGTCATGGCGATGCTGGATGTTCTTGGTCGTGTGAGGTGGGCTCGTCCTTGGCCGTTAATGTTTGTTGGGTTTTCCATCCTCATATTTGTTTTTTCAAATCCCGATCATTGGCCACTTGGATTCATCAGCTTGGCTGATAGCCTACAATCAACGGAAGTGATTCAACATTGGTTGGCTGCCTTTGTGGTGTTGGGACTCGGATGGTTTGAATGGAATGCTCGACAAAAGACCTTCCAGCACTCGATCAAGAAGTTCATTTTTCCAAGTTTGTGTATTGTGGGAGGAATCATACTCCTGACACATTCTCATAGTATCAGTGCGCTGAAGACAGATTTTTTAGCTCAGAGTACGCATGTGTCTATGGGATTCCTCGGTGTGATCATGGGATGTGCCCGTTGGCTCGAATTGCGTTTGTTCAATCCACATGCTCGTTGGGCTGGGCTGGTCTCTATTGGCTCTATGATGCTAGTAGGATTCATTCTCCTATTTTATGTCAATCCGGAAATGTTGGATTTGTAGTCGATCAACCGATTAGCCCTTCCGGTATTCTAAGAGTATCGTGTGGGAATTGAGTGCTTTCCTTGAGTATCATGAGACCCCTTGTCCGAGTCGTTGTAAACCTTGATAAAGATTCAGCATGATTTGATACGTATAGTGAGCATTGCGACCGCTCGGGTTGGGTAGTACAAAGATTTGGGTATCAGCCAAACGATAGGGTTGAACTCCGACCTGGATTTTGGAGGGACGGGATGGTTTAAGATCCTCAAATTGTTGGCAACTTGCAGAGAAGATTGATCCAAGTGTCAGTCCCAATAATGCAAGAATGGCAGGTCTGAATTTCTCGACCTTTCTTTTTAGGCCATGACATGATGCGTGATATTCTGATTGGCTCAAATCAGCGCTTCCCGCTGTCGGACGTGTTATCATATTGGTCAGGCCGAGACCCCATTCGGGCAATCTCCAATCATCATGAAATTTCAGCGGCTCGGTAATAAGACCTGCATCAAACATGAGTTTCCAAAATCGGTTGGAATGCCCCGCAAAGTGGTGGCCCACTTGGGCAGAGCGCAAACCTGGGTTAATACCCACGAGCAAAATCTGTACACCCGGTTCGATATAATCAGGTAATCCTTTCATGTCGCACGAGGTCTTATAGCTTGCATAAATAAACCATTGTCAGTCGATGTAATATCATCTTACTCTTAGAGACTATACTGATATCGCCTGGTGATTGCGATGGCCATCCAGTAGCTAGGCATGGCAGGACATTAATGAATAGAATGTATTATTGATAGGGGAATCTAATGAGGCTAACCATGGAAAAATTTCGGATCTTAGGAGCGGTTCTGGTCGGTGGCGTGCTGTTGCTGAGTGTGATCAATCATGCGCCTGGAGCTGATGCGACGAAGGTATCGGAGCCGACGGGGTCGGCAAAAGCCATTTTTGCTGGAGGGTGTTTCTGGTGTATGGAGGGTCCTTTCGATGAGTTAGATGGGGTGATCTCCACAACGTCGGGATACAATGGTGGCCATTTGGCCAATCCGACCTATGAACAAGTTTCTGCAGGTCGAACCGGGCACACGGAGTCGGTACAAGTCATCTATGACCCCAAGAAGGTGAGCTATGAAAACTTGTTGAAAGTGTTTTGGCGCAATATTGATCCCACGACCGCTGATCGTCAATTTTGTGATACCGGAACGCAATATCGGCCTGGCATTTTTTATTTCACAGAGGATCAGCGTCGCTTGGCAGAAGGCTCAAAGAAAGATGTTGAAAAGCATAAAACCTTTTCAGAGCCAATTGTAACCGAGATCTCAAAGGCTGCTGAATTTTATCCCTCAGAAGAGTATCACCATGACTTCTACCAAAAAAATCCGTTTCGTTATAAGTTTTATCGTCTTGGATGTGGACGGGATGCCAGGTTGGCCGAACTCTGGGG
>JAYWMS010000276.1:0-4217 GCA_035873215.1 Nitrospirota bacterium
GGCCAGTTGGTTCACAGCATCCAGAGGATAGTTGTGTCGGCATCTGTTGGTAAGTGGAACTGTTGAATTAAAAAAAGATCACCGCAGCAAGCTGACGGGATTTTCAGAGGAAGATCAATCTCCTATCCTTAAAAAGTGTTAATCCCCCCTTCCCAATTCTATATCCCATCACAATCAGTGGGCCTGTTCAAAAAGGCCGCTTTTTCACCCGCCCAATGGCGCCAAGACGCCCTTTTCCACTGGCAAGGCCGCAGGCAGCTTTGGCGCCCGGAGCGTACACGACGGAGTACGTGAGGGCGAACGGCACAAAGAGCGCCAAGTCTGTGAGCGCGAAGCTCGACATAGACCCGAGAACGCGGCTAGCGGAGTTTTTCAACAGGCCCCGAGTTTACCACCAATGCCATTCGCCAGTTGCCAGAACATGTAGCCCCAGCACCAGGTTTGTGATGGCATGCGCCACAACACATGGCCAGAGTCGCCCAGTCCAATACAGCAGTAGGTTGTACACAACTCCGGCCATCATTCCGGCCAACCACAGATTGTGCTCTAAACCAAATAGGACAACCGTCACCGCAAAGGATCCGATCGTATACGTTCCTAAGCGAACGGCCAGAAAATTGGATTGAATGATATACCGAATAAGGAACGACCGCCAGAACAACTCTTCCATGATTGGCACTATCACGGAGGCCCCGAAAAGACGAATTCCTGCAAGCACCAGCCCCAACGAAGAACCAGCCACGAACGGATCATAATCGGTCAGATCTCCTTGAATGGCCCATGGCCAATCCATTCTCACCCATAGTGCATACACCAGCAATCCAGCTCCCACTGTCACCGCTCCCTCTTGCCAGTTCAGAAAAATTGGTGTCTTGAGTTCCTGAAACCTGGACCAAAAGAAAATCAACAGGCTTGCCACAGCTACTGTTTTCACCGGATACGACCACAGATCCCATAAGGCGCCTACCTCACTCCCACTTTCGAATGCCCAGGCCAAGAGGGAACTGATGCCAATGAAACCCATATAGGCAGCAAATGGGAGTACGCGTGGCCAAATGTCTGCGGATGATTGTGTGGGAGAATCAACCAACGGCTCTGAAGAGGGAATGGCGATTTTTTCTCTACTCATGGTTTAATCATCGGTGAATATGGTGGATACGTTATAGCGTGAATCTCATACGGTTCAAAAGAGGAATCTCGGGAACCGGGCATGAAAACCAACTTCTAAATTTCACGCCAGCTAGTAACACCTAAGATTTATCCTTATTTTCTCGGTCCACTCACAACCGTTCTTGATGTCGAGAGATCATTGCCGAAGGAGAAAACACCCGTGGACATGGATTGACAGGTCGTTGCAACCTTCTGGCACCATAACAATCCTCGCCGCGTTTGGATTCGGAAGAAGGGGATTAAAATGAGTTCTGTGAGGAAGGGGGAATCCAATGATGTTGAATAACGAAACCAGGCTAGCCACTCCCTTGGAGAATATCGAAGGGAGAGAAGTCATCAGTGAGAATGAGCCCTGGATTCCATGATGGAACGTCTTCCGCGTTCAAGAAAGATAGAACCTCATGAGGCATTTTCTCGCTATTCAACAACTTAAGGACCACGGTCGCAAATTCCTCTGATCGCAATTTAATGGGATGAGTGCTGGCGAAAAAGATTAAATTGGTCGATCCCTTCTTCGTACGTAACCATGAGGGGCCCGGAATACTGAATGTCTCCACATACGGGAACGAAGTCTTCATCGTTGCCACCACAGCTTCCGCTCGCATGCGATCTAAACCTGAATCAGACGAGGCTAAATTGAAGGAAACGACGCCGTTGGGCGTCAGGTGGCTCCGTAACTCTGAATAGAATTCTTGGGTCGTGAGGTGGAAGGGAATCATATGCCTCGCAAATACATCTACCCATACCACATCATAGTGAGTATCCGTCTTGCGTAGGAAGACTCGTGCATCTTCAACATAGACTCGGTGCTGATCAGGGGTTTGATATTCAAAGTATTCCGCAGCTGCCCTGACTACTGACGGGTCCATTTCGACCACATCCAATTTCATCTGAGGCCACTTTTTCCCCAACCACTTCGCCAAGGAGCCTCCCCCTTGTCCCAAAATTAATCCCCGCTGTGGGTCCGGATGCAGCCCCAACAACGCCATCATCATTTGACTATAGGGTAGTGCCAATCTGATAGGATCGGGCTTCCACATAATGGCATGAAAAGTATTATCAAGGATAAGAAAACGCAGCCCTTTTTCATCACGCACTCGAACCTGCTGATAGGGGCTGTCCTCCTGATAGATCGCGGGAGGTTGGGACACAATGGGATGAAAGGCCAACCAGGTCATGCACACAAATCCTCCCAGCACGGGAACGAGCACAAGAGCATTGACACGGCTGTTCCATGCCCACCAGCACAACCCTAACAGAACCAGAACCACACCCAACACAGCGACCAACGTCAAACTCCCTAACCATGTCAGTAAAAAAAAGGACGTCCCCCAGGTTCCCACGAGACTTCCGATAGTCGACACCGCGATCAGGCCACCAGTGTGACGACCAAGGT
The DNA here is from genome assembly GCA_035873215.1 of Nitrospirota bacterium. Taxonomy (GTDB): domain Bacteria; phylum Nitrospirota; class Nitrospiria; order Nitrospirales; family UBA8639; genus JAYWMS01. The sequence goes on from JAYWMS010000276.1 coordinate 2,567, forward strand.
GCCCCATATCCGCAATAGTCAATCGAAGGAGGGCGGGGAGAATTCCGCTGAGGCCAAAGGCCGGGACCGCCAGAAGGACACTTGCCGCTAGGCATGGGCCCCAACGAGGATCATCAATCCATCGAGAAACCGTAAAAACAACGGGTTGCCCCACACCAGCCAACAGGAGGGTCCATGCCCCCGAGCCCAGAAGTAAAATCGTGAGGATCACTCCAGGAGCACGACGATCGGCTAACCAACCTCCGACCGCATAACCACTGCTCATGGCTGCCAAAACCACACCGATTAAGGCCCCCCACACGAATAATGAACTCCCGAAGACTGGGGCCAGCAAACGGCTACCCAGGATTTCCAAGGACATGACAACAGCCCCAGTAGTGAAGGCCGTACCCAAAAACCACCAGCGCGACCAAGATTTTGTGAGTGAAGGGTGAGACGAGTTCGACATGAAGAAAAAAATGGTTACGAAATATTAACGTAAATTATGACTTCCACCTAAAGCAGGCGATAGAACCCTAAGCTACGTGCAGATAACCTTCAATTTTAGTGGTCAATCTTTCCTGGTAATGAGGATGCCATAAGGAATCGATGCTATAGAAACAGGGTTTTCCCTGTCAAAGCACCGAGCAAGGAGACCATATGGTGAGAGGCAGCTTTAGCTTTGGAGATATGTTTCCCATCATTGATATTGAATCAGAACCACTTTCATTCGACATGTGACGGGACACCTTACAGACGGACATCCCAACATCTTTATGAAGAACACGTTTTGGTTAACACACGTGCAGAGTGGGTGAATTCACTATTCCTTAATCGCCTTCGACCGGCGTTGCATGAACCCCGAACGAACGGCCCCATATACATCGACGGTGCTTGTCTCCACTCCCTCAAAGAGTTCAGCATTCTGAGACCGATCATTCACGGTTTCAGTTGTCTTCAATGAGACTTGCGGTATAAACGGAATGAAATAACTCAACGGGTCCATCAGCATATCACCCACTAAGCCGGCTCCATCTCGGACAGTGGTAGGTGGCAGAAGTGGCAACACCAGGTACGGTCCTGATCGCACCCCGTACATGGCCAACGTTTGCCCAAGATCTTCCAGGCTCGAAGGCTTCAATCCTAAATGGGTATCAGCCACATCAAACAACCCTGCGATTCCAACTGTGCTGTTAATCAAGAATCTTCCGGCTTCCACGGAGGCGCCACCCCATTTTTGTTGAAAGAGATTATTCATCGTACGAGGCACAAACCGAATATTGTGGATGGCTCGCCCAATGGCTCGTTCCACCGGATCTGGAAGAATCCACGCATAACCCGTGGCTAATGGTTTCAGCACATATCGATCTGCTTGCATATTGAATGAAAATATTCTTGTATTCATGGGTTCCCACGGATCTTCTACCAATTCCTCATCCCCTTCTTCATCAAAGGGATCCAAATACGTATCTGTCACCATCGTTTCATCTAAGGTTTGTACATCTTCTTCGGTAGTGATGAAACTTTCGGACGGGGCTTGTTGTTGTTCATTTTTTGAAGTGACAAAACGGGCTTCGAATTCTGCAATTTGCTGATCGACGCGTTGGGTTTGGGCTTGGAGAGCTTGTTGAACGGTGACCTTTGTTTCTCTGGCACTTACTGTTGGGCCCAC
>JAYWMS010000290.1:0-1750 GCA_035873215.1 Nitrospirota bacterium
CCAAGGGAGCTTCCCCCTCAGGCTCTCACGGAACCGTACGTGAATCTCTCGATTCATACGGCTCTTCTTATCCATCGCCCTCTGAAAATACGAATTCCCAATGTGCAAACATTTTCGGATCGGCAACACGCCACCGTTTAAGCCATTTCCATGCACGGCGCTTATGCCCTCTTAGACGTTTGTATTTATTCCTTGCCCAGCGACCAAGCCTCAAATCTATTCTGACCAGAAAACGCTTTAACGTTTCTGGATAGAATGCGCCATAATACGTCACCCAACCCCTAACCATGGGATTCAGGCGCGCTGCCAGTACCGGCAACGTCACCGTAGTACAACGGTTAATTTTAAGACCTCGTATCGCTAGATTCATCCGCTTCAGTGCCTTTCGACTGACGCCCGGATTGAAGCCTGTGAAGAGGTTACCATGGCGATCCTGTACGGTTCGCGCATGAAAACTGAAACCAAGAAAGTCAAAGCTTGTAAGGGGAAAATCCTCCTTCCGCTTGCCATCTTTGCAATAGACCAGTTGCGTCTTGATCGGATGCAATTGTAGTTTGCATTCGTTTAGGCGCACTTTCAGATCTTCCAGTAATGTTTCACCTTCTTCCCGACTTCGACAGTGGCAAACAATATCATCTGCGTACCGTTCAAACGGTATTGACGGATGACGCCGCTGCATCCAGACATCAAAGGCATAATGTAGGTAGAGATTTGCCAGTAACGGGCTAATGACTCCCCCTTGCGGGGTGCCTCGGTCTCGTTCTTGCTGTTCACCGTCAGCCATTTCAACTGGACTCTCCAACCACCTCCGGATATAGAGCCGAATCCACTTCTCAGATACATGCTTTTCAACCGCTCGCATCATCAAGTCATGGTCAATAGTGTCAAAGAAAGCCTTCATATCCATATCTAACACCCAATCATAACGCCAGCAATTTCGCCGAGCCTGGCTAACCGCTTGATGGGCATTCCTGCCCGGCCGATAGCCGAATGATGATGGATGAAATATGGATTCCAGCCTTGGTTCTAAAACCATTTTGACCGCCATTTGAGCTACCCGGTCATTAACAGTGGGGATACCCAATGGACGGGTTTGTCCGTCACCTTTTGGGATCAACACTTGCCTGACCGGCTGGGGAAGGTAACTTCCCGAACTCATTCGGTTCCACAAAGTATAGAGATTTCTCCCCAGTCGGCTCTGATAGGCATCGATGCTCTCCTTGTCAACGCCGGGCGCACCTTTATTGGCTGCCACACGTTTCCATGCCCTCCAGATAACCTGTTTGGGTATTTCAAAGGGTTTAGCTCCGGGCCGGGGATCATCCTGTTTCACAGTTGTCGCCCTCCGCAAGCCGAACAAGGCCATGCCTTCGCTCCAGTATCATTACAATACCTTCATCACTACTATGCATGACTCCGCCTCTGCGTTCCGCCTCGGTACTCTGATCCTTGTGGGGTCACCACTTGGACTTCTCCCTTGACATCGGAACAACAGATTCCCAAGTTCCGTACCAGTGCCTGCATGATCGTCACGCCACCTCTATGCCGGATGCCGCCCGACCAGAACTCAGGTTCCCGTCTGACCTGTCCCAGAGTATTGTCGAAACTCTGGTTTTGACATCGTTTACAATTGTCGACACTTCTTCGATGGTTCACTTGCGTTCGTCTCAATCATTCACACCTAACAGGATTATTCCTGCCTTTTCCCATGACGCTCACCACAACCGCTCTTTACAGATAGATCGGAAGA
>JAYWMS010000346.1:0-4415 GCA_035873215.1 Nitrospirota bacterium
CTGGAAACGACAGGCTAAAATGAATACAATGCCTTTATGCTTCGAAGATAGTCCTGAGAGTTTCGCCTGAAATGAGGTCATCATGAACCACACATGTCATAAACTATTCATACTCACGTTACTTGGCTTAGTTGGATTTTGGGGATGCCAAATCGAACCTGGAATCGAGCATGACAATGAACAAGCCGACATCGGCTTGGGTATTGTCCTGGGAACGCGAGGATATCTGGAGATTCAGCGAGAGTTAGCCCTACCAAATGCATATGCCCGAACGGTTGAAGGCCAGGTGACCAAAATTGAGGGGGCTGCCTATCTCATTAGGGACATTGCCGGCAAATTTTCGCGCCTACCTTTGGATCAAAACACGACTATCGATCGTCCGGCTCACGTGGGCGATTGGATCAAAGCCTTTCTTGATGAGGGTGGGCGGGCGATCTACATCCGCAATATCGATGAAGAATTTCTAAACTCGCAGGAAGAGTGAGGGGTTGCCCTACTAAGGTGAACATCACCCAATCTTGAGCACTGCCGCTCCAACAATGTTTCCTGCCTTGAGTCGTTGAAGCGCCACATTTGCCTCTTCCAAACAAAAAGCCTGCGTGTGCGTACGAATGGGAATCGCAGCAGCTTGGCGCAGCAGATCCACTCCATCCTGCTTAGTATTTGCTGTCACACTCTGCAAGGTGCGTTCATAGAATAGGTCACGATTATATTCCATCGTAGGAATCGTCGACATGTGAATGCCGGCTACTGCCACCGTTCCCCCTCGTCCAACCGCTCGAAGAGCAAGAGGGACCAACTCACCGACCGGTGCAAAAATAATCGCGCTATGTAAGGGATCAGGCGGGGTGTCCGTGGAGTGACCAGCCCATTCTGCACCTAACGTCCGACCCAGCTCCCGGTGCGCCTCTCGGTGCGAAAACACATACACCGAACATCCCCAATGGCGAGCTATTTGAATGGTGATATGGGCTGAGGCTCCAAATCCGAATAGCCCCAATCGTTGCCCCGGTTGGATCTGACTCCGGCGCAACGCCCGATAGCCGATAATGCCCGCACACAAGAGGGGCGCAGCCTCTTCATCACTGAAAAGGCTAGGAATGGGATACGCAAACTCTTCTGGCACTACCGCATATTCAGCGTATCCACCATGCACGTGATAGCCGGAGAAGGTGGCCTCAGGACAGAGATTTTCCCGCCCGCTTTGGCAAAACTCACAGGCCTTGCAGGTTCGCTGGAGCCAGGCAAGACCGACTCGATCCCCTTCTTTGATGGAAATAACGTTCGCACCGACTCGATCAACGACTCCCACGACTTGGTGACCCGGAATTATAGGACGTGTCTTTGTCGGCAACTCTCCTTCGACGACATGGAGATCCGTTCGACAGACTCCACAGACCTGCACCTTGATCCGTACCTGCCCGGGACTCGGTTCGGGTTTCTCCAACATGCGCAAGCGCAATGGATTGGTCATGACATCCGCATCATGTTCCAAGAGCATGGCCTTCATTTTTGAAACGAACCATCTATGAAGAAGTCTGTTTGGATAATGATGCACATACGAGATATTTGTATTGGGGACCTGTTGAATGTTTTTCTTACATGGCCCATACAGGCCCTAGCCAAAACCGATATTAGGAGCCGACGGGAATGGTCAATAAAGCATGCCCTCGCGAAAGCGGTAGATCCGTTTTGTCACCCGCCCAAAACCAAGGGCGCCAAGGCGCCCTTTTCCACGGGCTAGGCCGGAAATATTTTGACGCTCGGAACGTACTCGCAGTACGTGAGCGCGAACGCCACGAAGAGCAGCAAGTTTGTGAGCCCGAAGGTCAGGCAACAAAGTGAGAACGCCGCTTGCGGCTTTTTTCATCTTTTCCATAGACCAAACGGTGTGCGACATCATGATTTGTAAAACTGAACCTTACAAGGCCTTAAAAATCTGATGGGCGGCCTTGACGGTTTTATCAATATCTGCAGCGGTATGCGCTGTCGAGACAAAGGCCGCCTCAAACTGTGATGGGGCAAAGTAGGAATCCCGTTCCAACATTTTGTGAAAGAATTTTGCGTAGCGTCCGGTGTCGGATGTTTTGGCTGACATGTAGTCGACGACCGATTTCTGTGTAAAAAATCCTCCCATTAAGGAGCCAACTCTTGTTTGGAAAAATGGCACTCGTGCTTTACGTGCGGCATCTCCTAGTCCTTCAGCTAACTGCGCAGCTCGACGATCCAAGCCCGGATACACCTTCTTGGATTGCAATTTTTTCAACGTCACAATCCCTGCCGTGACGGCTAAGGGATTTCCGGACAACGTGCCTGCCTGATAGACCGGACCCACCGGCGCAATCAATTGCATGATCTCGCGTGATCCGCCGTATGCCCCCACCGGCAAACCTCCCCCGATGATTTTCCCTAAACAGGTCAAATCCGGTGCAATGCCAAACAAGGTTTGCGCCCCTCCATACGCAACACGAAACCCGGAAATCACTTCGTCGAAAATGAGCAGGATGCCATATTTTTTCGTAAGGCTCCGCAGTCCGTTTAAAAAATCTTTTTGCGGGGGTACCACCCCCATGTTTCCAGCAATGGGTTCGACAATAATACAGGCTAAGGTCCGCCAATGCTTTTTCACGATACGTTCCACGGATTTCAGATCATTGTACGGTGCCGTCAATGTATGTTCCGCGAAGGACGCTGGGACACCAGGACTATCGGGGATGCCCAAGGTGGCCACGCCAGACCCTGCTTTGACCAGAAGATGATCGGCATGACCATGGTAACAACCTTCGAACTTTAGCAGCCCGTCACGTTTGGTAAATCCGCGGGCGACTCGAATGGCACTCATCACGGCTTCCGTACCGGAACTAACCAACCGGACCTGATCAATCGACGGGAAGGCCTCGCAAATCATTCGGGCCAAGTGTATTTCTTTTTCTGTCGGGGCCCCATAGCTGGTACCCTCTGAGGCTGCCCGCTGAATACCCTTGATCACGGCAGGATGGGCATGGCCTAAGATCATAGGCCCCCATGACTGGACATAATCCAGAAAGCGGTGTCCATCGGCATCATAGACGTGAGCTCCTTGTGCCCGTTGAATGAAGAGTGGACACCCCCCAACCGAACGGAATGCACGAACGGGGCTATTGACGCCGCCTGGAATATACCGCCTTGCCTGGTTGAACAACTGACGCGATTGAGTTGTTTTCACCTGTCTCTCCTGCTTTTCTGAAATGAAAATGGAATTAAACCTGCCGTGCGATGAATTATCAGGTTTTCTGCTAGGACGCTTCGTCAATAAGGAACGGACAGGCCATTCACAACCGACATGTGCCTATGGGTTGAGCCTTCACAGCACGACTCTAAAGTCTTTCGTCCGACCCTCCGATTGATACCATATGGGTCACAAAACACAGCATGACAGAAAGGAATGACCATGTATTTCGAAAAACGACACATTCGGGAAGCGACGGTCCTAGATTGTTTTGGAAGGTTTAGTGAAGAAGATCATGATCCATTCATGCAGACATTCGAGTCACTATACAAGGAAGGTTGTCGTTATCTGGTTGTTAATCTGACTTCGGTCTACCAGGTCAGCGAGAATATTACTGGATTGTTGAAATTCGCCTATGAATATTTTTCCGTGGGGGAGGGCAAGGTAGCCTTAGTCAGTCCATTAAGTTCGGTCCGACAGACCTTGAATCAAACAGACATCACCAACCTCATCCCAACCTATATGACCGTGTATGATTCCCTTCACCGACGCGAGGCAAGCGTGAACAAGCCAATCTTAGCCAACAGTGCTTCGCCTGAGCCAGGCATGAAGTCGAGTGGCGTGGAGATCCCCACCCCTAAAACTGAACAAAATGTTGACGAAATGGTAGGCGCGATCGAATAGGCAACACTCAAACCTAAACAACTGAGAGTACAAGGTAGAGGACTCGGGGCTCGCGAGGTTAGTTCCGCGAAGTACCCATGTTGTTAGTCATTATAACGCTTCCCATCCTCACCAGACCACTTCACGATCCCTATCTCCTGAGATTCCCATAAGGCCGCCTCCTCACTCTCCGACAACTCCGATTCCTTCCCTTTCCTCTCCACGTGAGGTTTGGGGGTGGACGACCACCCTGGAGGCTTCTCCCCCTTGGGAATATCCTTTCGAAGTACATTGATGGGCATGATCGACCTCCTTATGCTTTACTGACAACCAAGGCGATTCTATAGCCCTAGCCTCCAAGCGATGGCTTTGTCAAGCAATCCGGGGGGATTACTTTTGGCCGAATACGAATCCTGAATCCTGAATCCTGAATCCTGAATCCTGAATCCTGAATCCTGAATCCTGAATCCTGAATCCTGAATCCTGAATCCTGAATCCTGACCTACCTCCTAAAACCCTGCATCGCTATTCATGTGGACTATTG
>JAYWMS010000371.1:0-2341 GCA_035873215.1 Nitrospirota bacterium
CCAGATTTTAACAATTGCTCTTATTCAGAACCGTACGAAATTCCTTCAATTTCTCCACCGACGATTGGGAAACACGGAATTGGCTGAGGAGATATTCCAGCAATTCTGCATGAGAGCCCTCAATAAGGGAGGCGATCTTAAAAAACCTGAGAGCGTGGTGGCTTGGTTGTATCGAGTGCTGAACAGCACGCTGACAGACTTTTATCGTAGTGAAGCAAAAAGACATCAAGGAGAGGTCGAATATGCTCGCCTGCAACCCGATCATTATCAAGAATTTGATGTCAATCCTGTAACCGTATGTCTGTGTTTTTACAAGCTCATCCCGACCCTTAAGGCTGAATATTCCGAAATATTGAAACGAATTGATCTTTGTGGAGAAGCACCTGCAAGAGTCGCGAAGGAGCTGGGTATCACCGTTAACCTTGTGCGAGTACGTTTGCATCGAGCTCGACAGGCCCTCAAGCAAGCTTTACTTAGGTCTTGCTGTACAACCTGCCATGAGCAGAGCTTTATGAACTGCGATTGTACGCACGGGGGAAAAGAGCATTGAACCTGTATTCATCAAACCAACTGTAATGCGGCGAGGCCTTTACCGTCTTAAAGATGATTTGTTTAAAAAAACCGGGTTAAATACTCACTGTGTGGCTATGGAGTTTCAAAGTAGATGGGAAAGATGGCGCAAAAATCACGGTGGAGCACTTGGGTCGCAATGGGCATGAATAACTTTCTAGCAGCTTAGGCCTTTTACAACCATTCATGAACAAGAATTGTATCTTGAAGCAGGGAGGGATCTGATGAATACCCCAAATAAACCATGGTCAATTGTTCTAGCGGGAGGTGAAGGAGAGCGCGTCCGGCCCTTGATACAGTCCTGGTTGGGGCGGCACCGGCCCAAACAATATTGTACGTTTGTCGGGACCCGGTCCATGTTTCAGCATACGCTCCACCGAGCAGCCAAACTGACACCCCCTGATCGGATGATGACCGTGGTTGCCCATGGACATGGGAACACACCTTGGACCCAGTTTGACGGAATTCCGGGAATACAGGTCCTGCGACAACCACTGAACCGGGACACTGCGGCTGGAATATTTCTTCCTCTCGCCTATATTCGCGCAAGGGATCCGGAGGCCACAGTGCTCCTTTACCCCTCCGACCACTTTGTGTATCCCGAAGACCGTTTTGTAGAAGTGGTTCAGCACATGGTGTGGGCAGCGGAACGGTATCCACAGCGACTTGTCCTACTTGGTGTACAACCTGATTGCCTAGAGTTGGAATATGGCTGGATTCAGCCAGGCGCCACTTTCGATCAATCTTCCTCCTGCCATGTGCGGGCCGTACAGGCTTTTCTGGAAAAGCCGAATCCCCTTCAAGCTAGTCGAGCGATGGCTGCGGGGGCCGTGTGGAACACCCTCATTCTGGCTGCGAAGTTGCAAAAGCTATGGGAACTCGGCTGGCGCTGTTTCCCCGAGATGATGCCGCTTTTTGAACGGCTGTGTGAGGCGATAGGGGGTCCGGAAGAAGGCAAGGTTTTGGATGCGACCTATCGGGTCATGCCCGCCAGGAACTTTTCCTCAGGATTGCTCCAACAAGTACCGGAAAATATTGCCATGATCGAATTGACCGGCGTCCTATGGAGCGACTGGGGCAAGCCGGAACGGATTGTCGAGACCCTTCAGAAGATCGGCAAACAACCTGCATTTCCTTTGGGACTCCTCCCAGGTCTTCCACCAGTACATACAAGTAGATTAAAAATCGCACCCATATGTGTTTCGGTTGAACAGAACGTCTCAGTTTAAGTAGACAAGGAAAATTAACAAGGAGGAGTAGCATCATGAAACAGCAAATCTTAAAAAAGAAACATCGGAACATGGAAGCGCCAGACGTAAACCCTAGTAGTCAGGAAGCGCCAGTGGTCGATGATCTTCAAGCCTGCATTGCCCATCGGGCTTTTGAGTTTTATGAACAAGAGGGTTATTGTCACGGGCATGATCTTGATCATTGGTTGCAGGCGGAGCAGGAGATTCTGAGCAGTGCGCAATGAAGGCAACCTGTTTCGTTTTGCAATATAGACTCTGAATGATAGGGAATTTGCGGATGAAGAAGGATAAAGCCACGTCTCTTGGGGAAAAAAGAAGGAATTTTTAAGAAAGGAATACCCATGAACTCTTCCGAAGGCGAAGGACGCCGAACATTTCTAGGATGGGTGAGCGGAGCCATCGCAGCGGCGATTGGCCTGGTGGTTGGAATTCCCCTTGTGGGATACACAATTTTGCCAGCCTTAAAGCGACGGGAAGCGAAATGGAATGATGTAGGTACAGTGCAATCGCTCCAACCCGGG
>JAYWMS010000372.1:0-2085 GCA_035873215.1 Nitrospirota bacterium
CCTTTAGACGAATCAGACTCTTTGGAGCAAAAGGCCTTTACCCAAGCAGTGGGAATGCTAAAAAGTAAGGGGATGGAAGTGGAAGCATCCGACTTAGAACAAGAAATTCATTTTTCCGACATTATTATGACCCAGCCAAGAATGATAAACGGTTAATTACAGAGATAAGAGGGGCCTCAGAGTTGCCCTGTGCGAAGACTCATCGGGGTAAGCTAATAAGGGTAATATCTCTCATCTGATCTCAAAAGACACTGTAACTGTAGGGCTGTAGTTACTCAGTTCAAAAGTACTCCCATTCCTCCCGCCACAACCCAGCCATAAAGATTTCCCTTTTCCAATTTGAGTGAGGAAATGCTGTGATTCCCCCGTATTGCCGGTGAATAATTTAATGTCACCAATGGTGACGCTATATCATTTTGGGGCATTTATTGATATCTTCAGCCCAATCTCAACCAAGTCTGAATCTACTTTATGCCCAATCTCAAGCTCAGGGTGAAAATAGCTGATTGTGAATACGAAGCTGAAGGGAGTCAGGAATCGGTTTGTGCCCAATTTGAGATCTTCAGAAATCTGTGCGGTACCTATCCACAAAAATGGAATACGCCAGATTTTACGTCACAGCCGGAAAAAGGTCCCTCACAGAACCAGGGTACTCCCCTTCCCGCCACCCAACCGCTACACCCCAGTCAATTTTCCAGAAATGTACTCGAAAGACTCTTCATCCATGATCCATTAACTTCGCGACTGAGCTGTCGAGTCCTCCCGACCGGATCGACAAAATTGGCCGATACCATGCTCCTCCTCCTTTTAGGCAATAAGGAAATTCTGAGGCAACAGGAAACATCGGCTCTTGCCCTGAACCTTGCGCTGACTCGTTCGGGAGGAACGGTCGCCAGACTGGATCGCGCCCTCGCAACCTATCTAAGGGACCAATGGGTGTTAAAGTCGGGAAAGGGAAAAGGTGGAAAGTATCGGTTAACTAAGCTGGGGATTCAACACGCGTGGGAAAAGGCCGTCCACCTCGTGAATCTTTTACCTGAAGAGCTCAATTACTAAGAAAACCGGTAAATAGTGCGTACGATTCGATCAAGCGGCATGACTGACATATTTTTTCTGCGCCTCTCGGGTGGTGGCATGGCCACGCAATAGTGTCATGCACGAGGTCAAGCCAACTCCGGCATTAGCCGTCATACCCGCGGTTTGAGGCGGGTATCCATCCGGACGGAACAAGATGGATTCCCGCTTACGACAGGCGGGAATGACGCAAAAAAGTGGAAAGATCAGAAGTTCCGTGGAAGCCAGTTTCTTATATTGACACGTGGACACGAACAATTTAGTGACCTGATCAGTAAGCTGTAAGCAAGATGGATTCCCGATTAATGATGTCGGGAATGACCGAGAAGATCGGAAGATGTTTCAGGCGAGACCGACGACCAAGGCTCTGTTCCCTGTGCATTATGCACGGGTGGCCTTCAAAGAGGCTTTGGGAACTTCTTTAAAATGGTTACACTTTCACGGCGCAAAGGTAGGACAGCAACTCCTTCAATCCTTCTTCCAAGGATGTCTGCGAAGTAAATCCCAGTGTCTCTTGTATTCGGCCCACCTGGGCTGAGGAATGCCGAATGTCCCCCTCGCGTTCAGGAAGATGGTTGACTGACAAGGTTTTCTGAACACAAGCACCCAATGCATCAATCACCTGCAACAAGGTCCAGGACTGCCCCGTCCCAACATTACACACTCCGGCTTCCTCCCCTTCGAGGGCCGCTCGATTGGCTCGAGCGATATCTTTTACAAATATAAAATCTCGGGTTTGCAGCCCATCCCCAAAGACACACAGGGGCTGTTGCTCATTGATTCGCTCAATAAATTTGCTGATCACTCCCGCATAGGGAGATTTAGGATCTTGGCGTGGACCAAAGACATTGAAATACCGCAATCCTAAAGAAGAAAACCCGTACAGGGATTGAAACAACGTCGCATATTGCTCATTCACGAATTTTTCCAGCCCATAGGGCGAGATGGGATTGAGCCCAGCACTTTCTGGCAAAGGCACCGTTTCAGGCACGCCATAGACGGCAGCACTGG
>JAYWMS010000393.1:0-30767 GCA_035873215.1 Nitrospirota bacterium
CCCCCCTGATTGCTTCATCTGCAGTGAGAGTCCTCCATCCCATTGAATTCTACATTCAGAAGTTCCCAGTCTTGCCGGTCCCGAAGTGTACACAGCTCAGGATGCCCTCGCAATGTTAGGTTTTAGGCTCCATTCAAAGGATTATTCCCTGTTTGTTGAGAAGGTTGGAAGGGCTTGGTTATAATCGCACGGTTAAAGCAATGCCGGATAGATTAGCTGACTGGGAATGTTGAAAAAAGCCGCCAGCGGTGTTCTCGCCCTTTTGGCGTGCTCACGTACTGGGAGTACGCTCCGCGCCCCAAAATGGCTGCGGCCTTGCTGGACGGACTTTTTTGACCATTCCCGGCGGCTTCTGAGATTGATTTTGTCTAGGGCCTGTATGGGCCATGTGAAAGAAATTTTCAACAGGCCCTACTCTGATTATCTCTGTCTTTTTATACACTCTGGGGCTTGTCTTGTCGCCTTATTAATTCCTTGTAACTCTAACAGATAGGTCTTTATTGTGATCGAAAGTGATGATTTTGTTCAGGCGCTGCAGGATATCGGGTTTGATTTATTTACGGGTGTTCCAGATACGATTCTTGGCGGAATTATTGCCACATTGAGCGATCGGCAGCTCTATACTCCAGCCGTGCGTGAAGATGAAGCCGCTGCGATGGCAGCTGGGGCTTTTTTAGGAGGGAAAACTCCTGCCGTATTGATGCAGAACTCAGGGTTGGGGAATGCACTCAATGTTTTGATCTCGCTGCACTTGATCTATCGGATCCCGTCTTTGCTGATTGTGTCCTGGCGTGGGTTTGAGGGAAAAGATGCGCCGGAGCATCTCGTCATGGGACAGACGATGCCTCAGTTGCTCGACTTGGTCAAAATTCCGCATCGCACATTGTCAAAGGACACGATGGTGGAGGACCTGAAGTGGACGGCACACACATTCAGGGAACAACGCATTCCTGTCGCGTTGTTATTGAAAAAGGGAATCGTCAAAACGGTACAACCATAATACGTGAACCGTAAATCGTAAGCCGTGAAACGACACATCGAAAATTCGGTTCTGACGTTTCGGATTACGGATGACTGGTCACGATTCATCACCTTGGAAGGATATATCAGTGAACGTCCATCTACTAGCGGGAATCCAATTGAGAGTAGGGAAACATGATGAGACCTGAAGAGGGGGTGATGCAAAGCCGGGCGCAGGCCATGGCGGCGCTGCTTGATCAATTAACCGATCACCCGGTGATCGTTTGCAATGGGTTTCCGTCACGGGAAGCACAGAAGATCAACGATCGACCCGGGAATTTCTACATGATTGGGTCCATGGGCGTGACCGCGTCCATCGGATTGGGATTAGCGCTGGCTAAGCCCGATCAAAAAGTTGTGGTGTTTGATGGAGACGGGAATGTGCTGATGGGGATGGGGACGCTTGCCACGATCGGGGCCTTGAAACCCAAGAATCTCATTCATGTCGTTTTTGATAACGAGGTGTATGGGACAACCGGCAATCAGCCAACCTATTCTCGGTTGGTTCGCTTGAATCATATGGCGAAGTCTGCAGGCTATGTAAATGTGGAGCGGGTGTGGGAACGGGAAGACATCGTGTACGAATTCAAGGATATGTTAAAGCAAGATGGACCAAGCTTTTTGTTAATTAAAGTCAATGAACAGATTGAGGATGCTGATCGTGTGGCTCTGGATCCTGCTGATATCACGTCGAGGTTTAAAGCCGCCGTTGAATCTGCTTCATCATGAATAACCTGATACTTCTTAATAGTGGTTGTACCTGAAAGGAAAATAGGTCTCTGATGATACTCCTCAATCCAGGTCCCGTGAATGTTTCGGAGCGCGTTCGGAACGCATTGACGATGCAGGATATTTGTCATCGGGAATCCGAATGTGCGGATCTCATGGCCAATATTCAGGACAAACTCCTGCGGGCTTTTGTGCCTGGTGCGGAATCGGACTACGTGGCGATTTTATTAACGGGCTCCGGGACGGCGGCGGTTGAGGCGACGATTCTCTCAGCGTTGCCTATGGGTAAGCGCTTCATCGTGATCAATAACGGGGTCTATGGCCAGCGGATTTCCTTGATGGTGGCCTCGCAGCGCCTGGGGACGTCTGAAATCAAGGCGGAATGGCATACTCGCCCCGATCCTGAAAAAGTTCGGTTGATTCTACAACAGCACAAGGAAGCCTATGCTGTTGCGATGGTCCATCATGAGACCACCTTGGGCCTCATCAATCCTGTAGAAGAAATCGCGAAGATCGTGGATGGCTTCAATCGAGTATTTATCGTGGATTCGGTGAGCGGATTGGCCGGCGAATCAATTGATATCGCCAAATCACACATGTATCTGGTGGCTGGCACGGCGGGAAAGTGTATTCAAGGCTTTCCTGGAGTCTCGTTTGTGCTGGCTCGCAAAGGCTACATGGACAAAATGTTGAAATTCCCCAAACGGTCCTGTTATCTGAACCTGGCGAATTACTATCAAGCGCAACAGCAAGGGAGCGTGCCGTTCACACCGGCGGTGCAAGTGTATTCCGCGTTTCATGAGGCGTTGACGGAGTTGCTGGAAGAAGGCGTGAATAATCGTATCCAACGTTATGCCCGTGGGGCAAAAGTGATTCGCGAAGGTATGGCAAGTTTGGGGGTTCAGGCTGTGTTGCCCGCAGAGGTACAATCCAATTCTTTGACGGCCTTTTACCTGCCGGATGGGGTGTCGTACCAGAATCTGCATGATCAACTTAAAGCACGTGAGTTTGTCATCTATGCAGGTCAAGATCATTTAGAGTCCAAGATTTTCCGGGTGGCTAATATGGGCAATCTGGAAGAGAAAGATTTCCAAGCCTTCCTCTCAGCATTCGAAGAGGTCTTGCAAGGGGCACCTGCTCAAACATGAATGCCGTGATTCTGGCTGCCGGCGTGGGGACGCGATTACATTCCCTTACCCAGCATCGCCCCAAATGTTTGATTGAACTTGGTGGACGATCGTTGCTGGCTCGGTATTTTGACGCCTTGGCTAAGGTGGCTATCCGGCACATTGCCATCATTGTTGGATACAAACACGAAATGATCCGCGAGGCGGTAGGGACGTTTTCTGGTTCACATTCTGTACAATTCATCCTGAATGAAGATTATCGAAGGGGGAGTGTCGGATCATTGTGGCGGGCCCGGGAAATGTTGGATGATGATGCCCTCATTATGGATGCTGACGTGCTGTTTCATCAGGCGATTCTCGACCGGCTTGTACAGTCGGCCCATCCCAATGCGTTACTGATGGATGAAACCGTCCAACAAACGACCGAAGAGTGCATGGTAGTGGTCCGGAATAACCGGGTTGTGGCTTTGACCAAGCGTATGCCCACGACCTATGATGTGGTGGGTGAGGGTGTCGGGTTTCTTAAGGTGGCTAAGGCTGATGGGCCGAAACTTATCCAGGCGGTAGAAGGGCGAATCAATTGCGGTCAGCTGGATATGGATTATGAAGATGCTTTGGAGGAATTTTTTCGGTCGACGGAAGTCGGTTACGAAACGATAGGTGGTTTTCCCTGGGTTGAAATCGACTTTCCGGAGGATGTACAACGTGCGCAAAATGACGTGTTGCCCAAGTTGCATCAGCATGTTTAGATAATGGAAGCCTACAGCTTGTTAGAAACCTAAAACATTCTTCTTAGATCAGGTTATGGACGGAACTCTTCACAAATCGGAAGTTGGCACACTCGATACCGCGATTCTCCTGGCTTCTTCAGGTGTTTTTGATATTGGGGTGAATACTGAAACGCCTACGGTTGGCGCATTGACCCGTATTGGTGGGTTGACCCTATTTCAGCGTACGGTTTTTACCTTACAACGTGGCGGGATTTCACAAATTTTCGCGCTCGTCGGAGATGAAGAAGCAGAATTGCGGTCTCTGATTCATGCGGACGATCGCGTACAAGCTGTGATTCGATGGTTGCCGACACGAGAATTTCCTCCATCGGACCCGCAAACTTGGGAAACTCTGGCTAGCGAAGTCAAAAGCTCCTGTTTAATCCTCGGGTGCCATATGGTGTTTTCTCCTGCGCTCGTTGAATCGATCCGCGAAGAGTCGCGTGATGGCCGGGTGGTCGTTGCAATCGGTCGGCCCGGAGAGCCGGGATGGACGGGAAACCCTGGGGTGTTGATGCGAGCCGATGCCTCTTCAACAGGGGTGTCACACCGCATTGTGTTTCACGATAAACTTGGTCGACCGCATGCCGCTTCGCAAGAATCCGGAGAAGGGTTAGCCCCTGCGGTAGACTTGGTCGCGTTACCTTTTAGGCTGATGGGCATATCCGGCGCCTGGAATACACCTGAAACCGGTCCCATCCGATTGGCCCTGGAGCAGGCAGCTGCAGAAGGTGTTGTTCAAACCGTGTCGGCTTCTACCCATGGCTACGTGGATGTGCGTGGTAATAATGGTGCGAGCCGGGCTGAGCAGATGCTGTTTAAGTCGTTTCAAACGGTGAAGGGCAGTCTTGATGGTGTCATCGACCGATTTGTCAATCGCAAGTTTTCGGCTCTCTTTACTCGTGGGTTCATTCGCCTTGGCCTTTCTCCAAATACGATCACCATTCTTTCGATGATGATAGGGTTGGCTGGCGCAGCTTGTTTTGCGACCGGCTCCTACCAGATCGGCATTGTCGGGGCCCTACTCTTTCAATTGGCGGTCATCATTGATTGCTGTGACGGTGAAGTTGCCCGACTCACCTTTGCAGAATCACCATTTGGCCAAGAACTTGATATCATTGCAGACAATATTGTTCATATGGCGATTTTTGCCGGAGTGGCCTGGGGTTCGTATCTGACAGGTCCATGGGCGCAGACGCATTGGCCCCTACTACTGGGCGCTATTGCGATCTTGGCCAACGGATTTTCCCTGTGGTGTGTGAATGTGGTGCGTCATATGAAAGGCAACCCGCTTCGTTGGAGTCGACTGAACGTGTGGCAACGAAAGCGATTGGAGTTTATTTTGGGGAATGTCGCGAACCGTGATTTTTCGGTTGTGGTATTACTGTTTGCCTGCGTCGGCATCTTGCCGTGGTTTCTTTGGTTGGGAGCGGTAGGCACAAGTTTTTTTGCACTTTTCATGGCCTGGATTTTACGTCGAGCTCTTCTTCCCCGTTCTGCATAGCCCAGTGATCCGACTGGTATTTCTCATCATTGGTTTTCTCGCCCTCGTCGGTCTCGTTTGGCATATCGGACCTTCGCAGATATTCCTCGCGGTTGAACAACTCAGTTCTCTGGCGATTTTCGTCATCTTCCTCACCATGGTGCCGGTTTATGGCCTTGAAGCCTATGGATGGCAACTCACTCTGGGCTCACTGACAACGCGTGTCGGATTTCTTCGGTTGTTCGCCGTCCGGATGGCCGGAGAAGCGATTAATATGACGACCCCCACCGGATATGTCGGTGGTGAGCCCATGAAAGCCTATCTCCTTCAACAGTACGGTGTGGATTTAGTTGATGGGCTGGCTTCGGTGGTCACTGCCAAGACCACGTTAGTATTAGCCCAAATCTTGTTTATGTTGATGGGTATGGGTTTGACGGTGTGGATACTAGGCAGCTCGGATTATAACCTATTAGCTGCCCTCGTCAGTGTGGGGATGTTGGCGCTGGGGCTCTTTCTTTTGTTTGCGGTCCAGCGGTACGGCATTGGTGCCGGTTTATTGCGTCTCTTGCGTGCGATCAAGATTCGGCTTGCTTTCCTGGAAGCACGAGAGGCCAAACTTCTGGAGTTGGATGAGACCATTCAAAAGTTCTATCGAGAACGGCATGCTACGTTTTTGTTTGCGGTCGGGGTGTTTTTTCTTGGATGGCTGGCTGAGGCCTTAGAAGTGTATGCCATTCTGTATTTCCTGGATGTTCAGGTTGACCTTCTGTCTTCCTTGGCTATTGCGGCGTTGGCGGTGCTGATTAAGGGTAGTGTTTTTTTTATCCCCGGGAGTCTAGGCGCACAAGAGGGAGGCTACCTGCTTTTGTTGTTGGCATTTGGCTATGACGATGTCACCGGGATTACCTTTGCCCTGTTGCGTCGATTGCGGGAGATTATTTGGATTGTTGTGGGTTTAGTGTTCCTTGCGCTTTTGAAGGATAAGAAAAAGTTGCCTCCGGCGGATACACCAATGCCGGTTCATGCAGAATGAGTCTGTTGAGACTGAAAACAGATTCGTGAAGCAAGAAACATGAGGAGTTGGGGCTGGGCTAGAGAGGAAAAGTGGAGGGTACTACATGCTACTACAGGTCTCGATTGACCATGTAATCCGCGACAACGGCGAGTGATCTTCGTGCCGTGGAGTCTTCAAAAGAGTCCAATGTGAGAAGGGCCGAATCGATGTATTCTTGAGATCTGGTCATGGTGTAATCCAAAGACCCATGACATTCCATCATGTTGGTGATTTCTAGCAGTTCTCCTTCTCCCAATCCTCCCGCTTCAATTTTCTGAAGGATTTCCTGCCTTTTTTCATAAGAGGAGGATTGCAACAGGTGCAGCAAGGGTAGTGTCACCATGCCTTGCATGAAGTCCTGGCCTAGTGTCTTCCCCAATCGTGTTCGGTTGGCCATGTAGTCCAATCGGTCATCCGCCAATTGAAAGGCAATCCCAAGATACATCCCAAATTGATAGAGGGCTTTCTGTTGTGTGGCTGTGGCGCCACCGATAATCGCCCCGACCTTGCATGCGGCTGCTACGAGCGCTCCAGTTTTGTATTCGATAATCTGCAAATAGTCTGTTTCGTTTTGAACGGGCTTTCGATTCGCGCACAGCTGAAGAATTTCGCCTTCAGCCATCTTGCGACAGGCGACAGATAGCACATCGTTGATGTCATGATTCTGAAAGGCCACAATTTCTTGCATGGCCCGGGAGTACAGATAGTCACCAATCAGAATGCTGGTGTGATTTCCCCAGATTCGCCTGGCTGTGTCACGACCTCGTCGCAAATCCGCTTCATCTAAGACATCGTCATGGAGAAGGGTTGCAGTGTGAATGAATTCGATAAGACTGCCGAGTCCAAACGCTCCCTGTGGATCAATGCCTCCCAGCCGGCTACAGAGAATGAGAAGGAGTGGGCGAATACGCTTGCCACCCCCAGTTAGGATATGGGTGGCGATTTCGTTGATCAGCGGGATGGGGGAGTCAAGATGCTGTTGAATCTGCGCTTCTATTTCGCGCAAATCTTCACGGTACATACTCCATACATCTTCCATCGTAAGGGAAGCCATGGAGCCTTGAACAACGGGAGGGCCTTTAGCCATCGGGGGATAGTAGGTGAGGGTCTAGTGAATGTCAAGGATTGGGGAGGGGATATGACTCGATCGAGGGAGGCGCATAAAACGTAGATTACGAGCGCTTATCTTGACACCCTTAAGGGGCTTCAAGTAAATTTAAAAGTCACCCTGCCTACCTATCCGTGCTCTGATCATGTCACCATAATAGAGAGGTTTTGCAGGCAATGAAATGCCGCGGCCACCCTGTATGGCTGCCGGGTTTATCTCCCTATTCTTGATAAATTGAATGGTTCATTAATGTTGTCTATGCCGCCTACATTTGGTTTGCCCCCGCGTCAAGGGCTCTATGATCCGCAATTCGAAAAGGATGGTTGCGGCATCGGGTTTGTGGCCAATATCAAGGGGAATAAATCTCATGATATTGTTCAGCAGGCTCTCCAGGTTTTAAAGAACCTGCATCATCGAGGAGCCCAGGGGTGTGATCCTTGCACAGGAGATGGGGCTGGTATCCTCATGCAGATCTCGCATGAGTTTTTTCGGCGGGCTGCTGCGGATATCGGAATCAACCTTCCCGAGGCTGGGGGCTATGGCGTCGGGATGGTATTTCTCCCACAAGACGAGCCATTGCGCCATCAATGTCAAGGGCTCTTTGAATCGATCATTCGAGAAGAAGGTGTTCGGTTTTTAGGTTGGCGTGATGTGCCTGTTAAACTCGAACACGTCGGGGATCAGGCCAAACAAACTCTTCCATACATCAGGCAGTTCTTTATCGCTCGCGACATTTTGAATGAGGCGCAATTTGAGCGGAAGCTCTATGTGGTGCGGAAACGCATTGCCCGCGCCATTCGAGAATCGGCCTTGGTCGAGCGCGGCAAGGTCTACGTGTGCAGCCTTTCTGCGAATACGATTGTCTTCAAGGGCATGCTCTTGCCCAAACAATTAGGCCACTTTTTCTCAGACTTAGAAGATACGAGCATGGTGTCGTCACTGGCCTTGGTGCATTCACGTTTTAGTACCAATACCTTTCCAACTTGGACTCTGGCTCATCCTTACCGTTATACCGTTCACAATGGCGAGATCAATACGCTCCGCGGGAATGTTAATTGGATGCGAGCGAGACAGGGGCGATTGGAGTCCGACTTGCTGGGAAAGGATCTCGAAAAGCTGTATCCGATCGTCTACGAGAACCAAAGCGATTCAGCCTGTTTGGACAATGCAGTCGAGTTTTTGGTGATGGCGGGGCGATCGTTGCCCCACGTCATGATGATGCTCATTCCAGAGCCCTGGGTAGGAAATCCAAGTATGAACCTTGACCGGCGCGGATTTTATGAATATCACGCGTCGATGATGGAACCCTGGGATGGCCCAGCAGCCGTCGCCTTTACCGATGGTAAGCTTATTGGCGCGACCCTCGATCGGAATGGGTTGCGGCCCTGCCGTTACCAAGTGACCACCGATGATCTTGTTGTGCTTGCTTCTGAAGCCGGGGTTCTTCCGACCGATGCCAAAAACATTCGGGAGAAAGGTCGTCTTCAACCAGGGCGGATGTTTCTGGTGGATACGGTCCAGGGCCGAATTATTGACGACGAAGAAATTAAAGCGGATATTGCCGGGCGCAAACCATACCGAACTTGGTTGACTCAGCATCGTGTGTCCTTGGACGAGTTGCCAGAACCATTGAGCGTTCCACAACCTGATCATCCTACGCTTCGGGAACGTCAGCAGGCCTTTGGCGTCACCATTGAAGAGCTCAAAATGGTCCTTACTCCCATGGGTATTAATGGCGAGGAACCGACGTCTTCTATGGGGACCGATACTCCGTTAGCGGTTCTTTCGAATCGACCTCAGCTCCTCCCGAAGTATTTTAAACAACTGTTTGCTCAAGTGACGAATCCACCCATTGATCCCATTCGTGAACAGTTGGTGATGTCACTGGTCACGAGCATTGGGCCCAAACCGAATCTCATCGCGGAAACGCCAGAGGCCTGTCGGCGTATTAAAGTCCGGCAGCCGATTTTGACGAATGCCGAGTTGCAGAAACTCCGCGAGTTTGAAGACCCGCATTTTGTGAGTAAGACCCTGCCGATGTTGTTCCGGGTCGCCGAGGGTCCTGATGGATTGGGTTCGGCGGTTGATCAGCTTTGCCGAGATGCATCCAAAGCGATCAAGGAGGGTTATAAGTTTTTGATATTAAGTGATCGTGGTATGAACGAGGAGTGGGCTCCAATTCCCAGTCTTTTGGGGATTGCGGCGGTCCATCATCATTTGGTGCGTGAGGCTACCCGGACCGAGGTGGGTTTGATCCTTGAAACGGGTGAGCCGCGTGATGTGCACCATTTTGCCTGTTTGATCGGCTATGGGGCTGGCGTGGTCAACCCCTACCTGGTGTTTGAAACCTATGTAGATTTGGAACGTGAAGGGTATTTACCCGAAGGCGTGGATGCCGATACCGCCTCGGAAAAATTTATTAAAGCCATTAATAAAGGGTTACTCAAGATTTTTTCCAAGATGGGAATTTCCACCGTGCAATCCTATTGTGGCGCCCAAATATTCGAAGCGCTGGGACTCAGCCAAAAACTCGTGGATCGTTATTTCACAGGGACCCCCTCGCGTGTCGAAGGCATTGGCATGCGGGAAATTGGCGAAGAGACGTTGCGTCGTCATTCCGTGGCCTATCAGCCTGCGCCCATACGGCAACTCGATTTCGGGAGCGAGATTCACTATCGCATCCAGGGTGAACATCATAATTGGAATCCGGACACCATCTCTAAATTACAACATGCCACTAGGGTCAATGATGCAAAGTCCTACGAAGAGTACTCCCAAATGGTCAATGACGAGAGCAAGTGTCGCTCGAACCTTCGTGGATTGTTTGATTTCAAATTCGAACCACAACCCGTTTCCCTCGAAGAAGTCGAGTCAGTGAAAGATATCGTCAAGCGCTTCACGACGGGTGCCATGTCCTATGGCGCGATCAGCAAAGAAGCTCATGAAACCCTGGCGATAGCCATGAACCGCATTGGAGGCAAGAGTAATACCGGTGAGGGCGGGGAAGATGGTGAACGATTCGTTCCGTTGCCCAATGGGGATTCGAAGAATTCGCATATCAAACAAGTGGCTTCAGGGCGATTTGGTGTCACGGCGAATTATTTAGTGAATGCAAAAGAACTGCAAATTAAGATGGCGCAAGGCGCCAAGCCCGGGGAAGGTGGACAGTTGCCTGGGCATAAGGTGGATGAAATCATCGCCAACATGCGATTCTCGACTCCGGGTGTGGGTTTGATTTCCCCGCCGCCCCATCATGACATTTATTCGATTGAGGACTTGGCTCAGCTTATTTTTGACCTGAAAAACTCCAATCCTGAAGCGGATGTCTCCGTGAAGTTGGTCTCCGAGGTTGGCGTAGGAACGGTCGCGGCCGGGGTATCGAAAGCGCATGCCGATAAGGTCCTGATTAGTGGTGATTCGGGCGGAACCGGAGCTTCACCCCTTTCGTCCATCAAATATGCCGGCATTCCGTGGGAAATTGGCTTGGCTGAAACGCATCAGACACTTGTGCTTAATGATCTTCGAGGCCGGATCAGAGTCGAGACTGACGGGCAAATGAAAACTGGGAAGGATGTGGTGGTCGCCGCATTGCTGGGTGCGGAAGAATTTGGTTTTTCTACAGCCCCGTTGATTGTTGAAGGCTGCATTATGATGCGGAAGTGCCATCTGAACACCTGTCCGGTCGGCGTGGCCACACAAGACCCTGAACTTCGCAAACGATTTACCGGGCAACCTGATCACGTAGTGAATTTCTTCTTTTTTGTCGCCGAGGAAGTTCGGCAATTCATGTCGAAACTGGGCTTCAGAAAATTCACCGACATGATTGGGCGAGTCGATAAACTTAAGGTCCAAAAAGCAATGGATCATTGGAAGGCAAAGGGTTTGGATTTGTCTCCT
This sequence comes from Nitrospirota bacterium, assembly GCA_035873215.1. Classification (GTDB taxonomy): domain Bacteria; phylum Nitrospirota; class Nitrospiria; order Nitrospirales; family UBA8639; genus JAYWMS01. Next base: position 11,189 of record JAYWMS010000393.1, read on the forward strand.
TTATTATGGAAACCAGAGGTTGAACCTCATGTAAAAACATATTGTGTCGATCGCCAAGACCATGGCTTAGACAAAGTGTTGGACAACAAACTTGTCCAACTATGCCAACCGGCGATTGAGCGAGGGGAATGTATTTCTCTAGACCTTCCGATTCACAACACCGACCGAACGACGGGTACCATTCTATCTAGTCACATTGCACGGAAGTACAAAGAGGATGGACTTCCGCCAGATACGATTACCATCAACTTTACCGGTTCAGCTGGGCAGTCTTTCGGTGCATTTGTGTCTCGAGGGATTACCTTGAAGCTCGAAGGGGAGTCGAATGATTATCTAGGCAAGGGTTTGTCAGGCGGAAAAATCATTGTCACACCCCCAAAAGGGTGTACGTTTAAGCCAGAAGAAACCATTTTGATCGGGAATACCTCGCTGTATGGAGCGACTGGTGGGGAGTGCTATTTCTACGGCACGGCCGGCGAGCGCTTTGCCGTGAGAAACAGTGGTGTTCGAGCTGTCATCGAGGGTACTGGCGATCATTGTTGTGAATATATGACCGGTGGCGTAGTGGTTGTGTTGGGGCGAACCGGTCGGAATTTTGCCGCGGGAATGTCAGGTGGCGAGGCCTATGTCCTGAATGAGGATGGGAAATTTGAGTCGCGCTGTAATCGGGGCATGGTCGAGTTAGAAAAAGTTGCTGATCCACAAGATATACAAACCTTGCGAGCGATGATTGAAATGCATTTGCAATACACAGGTAGCCAAAAAGCCAAGATGATCTTGGATTCGTGGGCGAGCAAGCTGCCAAAATTTGTGAAGGTGATGCCGGTGGATTACAAGCGAGTGTTGGCTGAACGGAAAGCGGCAGCGGCCAAGCAAGCGAGTAAGGGTTCAGAGATGGTGGCCCATGGCTGATCCGAGAGGGTTTGTAAAATATGCACGGGAAGGCCCCAAGCGTCGCCCGGTTGAACTACGAGTGTTGGATTGGAAAGAGTTGTATCAACCCTTTCCTGAGGAAAAGCTCCGTAATCAGGGTGCGCGATGTATGGATTGCGGGGTTCCCTTTTGTCAGAGCAACATGGGCTGCCCGGTCGTCAATTTAATCCCTGAATGGAATGACCTGGTCCATCGTGGCCGATGGAAGGATGCTCTCAAGGCTCTCCATGCGACAAACAATTTTCCAGAATTCACTGGCCGGTTGTGCCCTGCCCCCTGTGAATCAGCTTGTGTACTCGGCATCAATAGCGACCCTGTATCCATCCGCGTGATTGAATGGAACATCATCGACCGAGGGTTTGATGAAGGGTGGATTGACCCGATTCTTCCTGTATCGAAAACAGGAAAGACGGTCGCTGTGATCGGGTCAGGACCTGCGGGGTTGGCTGCAGCACAACAACTGGCTCGGGCTGGGCATACAGTCACGCTGTATGAAAAAGCGGATCGCATCGGCGGCTTGCTTCGATACGGTATTCCTGATTTTAAGATGGAAAAATGGGTGATCGATCGACGCCTTGATCAAATGAAAGCCGAGGGGGTCCGATTCGAAACCAACGTGAATGTGGGTGTTGATATCACGGCGGAAGCCTTGCTGAGCCAATTTGATGCCGTCTGTTTAACCTTGGGCGCCGAGGAAGCCCGTGATCTCCCGGTTCCCGGACGGGAATTACACGGGGTGCATTTTGCCATGGAGTATCTTGTCCAGCAAAATAAAACCAATGCCGGGAATAAGCTTTCCGAAGGGCAGATTACGGCAAAAGGAAAACGTGTGGTGATCATTGGCGGTGGGGACACAGGTTCCGATTGTTTGGGTACGGCTCATCGTCAAGGTTGCACCGAAGTGCATCAATTTGAATTATTACCCGAACCGCCGCCCCAGCGAGCGACGTCGACCCCCTGGCCGCTGTGGCCGATGCAACTTCGATCGTCGCATGCACATGAAGAAGGATGCGATCGGGAATGGAGTGTATCGACAACCAAATTCACGGGAGTAAACGGGCAGGTGACCCAGCTGCATGGACATCAAGTAAAGTTTGAGCAAGGCAGGTTCTCCCCAATACCCAATACTGAGTTTTCGTTGGATGTGGATCTGGTGCTCCTGGCCATGGGGTTCACCGGCCCTGTGAAGAATGGACTGCTCGATAGTCTTGGTGTGACATACGATCCCCGTGGGAATGTGGCTGTCGATGAGCATTATATGACCAATATTGATGGTGTGTTTGCTGCCGGAGATACGAAGCGCGGCGCTTCCTTGATCGTATGGGCGATTGCGGAGGGTCGACGAGCGGCTACGGCCGTCGATGCCTATCTGCTGTCTGGAAAACGTGTTTCAGCCTCGCACTCGTAATCGCAACAGTTCGATTCATTCATCTCTGCTTTTGTTTTCATTTCTCCCTTCTTGATTCTTCTTTGATGTTGAATTTCTTCAGGCTAACCGTTCAATCTAAGCACCGCAATTGCAAAGCTGCTCTCCCCTTCATAGTTCGACAGGCTCAGTACGAACTGAGGGGCTAGCTGCTACTCGTTAGGTGAGAGTCCGTTCGCTCTGAGCCTCCAAGGCTTCGCGGCAGTCGAAGGGTTCTGGGATGTCCCCCTCTTGTTTTTTGTCCAACGGTTTATGGAATTTGATCAATCCAAAACATGGAGTGTCTTGGCCACAGGAAAAAAATAGTTGGGGGCATTTCGGGGGGCGACTGATTTTTGGAACCAGCTCTTACTCACGAAAGGAAAGTGCAATCAGAAACAGCAATCGGTCATTTGGCCTTTTTTTCTGGGCCCTTGAGAATGTGTTCAATGGCTTGAATGAGACGTCCTTCAATCTCCGAGATCTCTTTGGGGCCTACTTCGAGGAGCTTCCCTCCACCACCCAGCTTTTCATAGAAGGCCTTCACTCTCAAGGTGGTTATCGTGGCGGTCGTGGCTTCCAGTACCACGACATACTGGTTTCGGAACCCAGGCAGTTCAATAGACTTTGAAATCGAGGTTTTTCGTTCGGTGATGAAAAACGCTCGTTGATCGGTTGCCATGTTACCCAGGAGAGCATATCCGTGTTGCGACAGGGCCTGTGTGGTGGCAGACACGGCGGCTCGCAAGGCAGACGTAAGCAGTTGAGATTTGGCGTTCTTGATATCAGTCTTCAGTGAGTGTCGGAATATGTCCCGTTGTCGGCGAAGCCAATCATTATCGCGTTTGAGTTTCTGTTTCTCTTGATTCAGTATCTGTTTCTCTTGATTCAGTTTCGCCTTCTCTTTGGTTAATCGCGCAGCTTTTAGGGTGAGTTGTTGATTATCGTTGGTAAGGGTGTGGCCGGATTCTTCGATGCTTTCCAGTTGCTGGGTGAAAGTACGTTCTTTTTCTCTCAGCTCTTGACTGAGTCGATTGATTTGTTCTTGTAAGACGCGATTCCCTTCTTCCAGCGTCTTCAGCATGGAATCTTTTTTGATGGCTTGTTTGGTGAGTTCTTCGTTTTCTTTCAACAAGGGCGTGTTGTCGGGAGGGCATCCCAGCAGGAACACGCTGGCTGTGATCAACAGAATGGAGGGCAGCGATGAATAAACCTGACGAAAAAAATGGAAGAATGCTTGACCAGATGTGATATGTAGGAGCGGGTTATTCCCTTGGTTCACGAGATGCCTTGAATGCACGGTTTCAACGATCAAAATGTAAGGTGCAGATAATTGGTTGCAGATTGTATGCACCTCAATCGAGTAATGCAAATGAGGTACTCACTGTGCCGAGGTTCATTGACCGGGCAATCTGAGGAAAGGTAATGTGGGAATGTTGAAAAAAGTCGCCAGCGGCGTTCTCGCCAGTTTACCGTGCTCACGGACTGTGAGTACGCTCCGCGCGTCAAACTGGCTGCAGCCTTGCCCGTGGAAAAAGGCGGCTAGGCGCCCTTGGGTTTGGGCGGGTGATATAACGAACCCTTCGGAAAGACTCAGGGCATGCTTTTTTGACCATTCCCGTCAGCTGCTGATATCGATTTCCCCCGGGAAATTTTTTTGGCCATGTGAGAGAAATATTCAACATTCCCCACAGAGGAAATCAGCGAATGCCTGACCTGATCCGGAAAACGTTTCCCGTTCCACCGTTGGGATGTAATTGTTCGATTCTCGGTGATCCTGAGACGAAACAGGGGATGGTTGTTGACCCTGGTGGAAACGCTGATCTGATTCTTCAGGAAGTATCGGCGTTGGGCTTGAGCATCAAAGCCATCATTCATACACATGCCCATTTTGACCACTTCTTGGCCTCAGGCGCCATGAAGAAGGCAACCGATGCTCCGCTCTGTCTCCATCCTGATGATCGGGAGCTTTGGGATATGCTCGAGGTGCAGTGCCGATTGTTTGGTGTGCCTTTTGTCCCAGCACCCGAACCGGACCATTGGCTTCGTGATGAGGAGGTGCTCACGATTGGGAATGTTAAGGGACAAGTACTTCATACCCCTGGCCATACGCCTGGTTCGTTATGCTTCTTATTTGAATCGGAAAAATTGTTATTGTCGGGGGATACGTTGTTTCGCGGCAGCATCGGGAGAACCGATTTATGGGGCGGTGATTCAGGGGCTATCGAGCGGTCTATTCGGGAACGTTTGTATTCTCTGGATGCCTCAACCCGGGTCGTGACCGGACATGGTCCCGAGACGCAAATCGGGTTCGAACGGGCCAATAACGCATTCTTTTCGGACTGATATTCCTCGGTGATGGTGGAAAAGAAAAACATCGGGCTGAATCGGGATTCGAGTAGTAGCCACGCGGGCGCTATCTGTTTGATTTCCATTATGTTTTGTGACTCGAAACTGATCCAGAATCCATCTTGCGTCCTGATTGCGCTTATGGTATAAGGGTCCATTCGTGATGGGACAGCATGTCGTTATTTGTCGAAACGTAGGTGTAGATTACTGCAGAATGGCCTTGAGGTTCTTTAACGAGGACTTTTCTATTACTAACGCTTTTTTTCTGTTGAGGAGGTAGGCAATGCACAAGGTGCTTCTATCCGTCCTTTTTAGTTTAATTCTTATTGCGGCTGGGTCTTCGGTCGCATTGGCTTTACAGTCCGGTGGGGTCGAGTTTGGGGATCTGGCAACCGGTTCAGTCGTTGGTCAACCATTTACTGCGTTAAATGTTGACCTTGAATACACCGCCTTGATGCTTGGTGGGAAGAAAGCCTGGTATCCTGGAACTGCGATTCTTGATCTTAGAAACGCAGGAACTGGAGCGCGGCCGATGTCCCCTGTCTTAATCAAAGTCACCAATACTTTGGATAGTGACCATGGGTTTGACATGTCTGCGGATTCACCGTTCGCGGCCCCAACTTCCATGCATATCAAGATCGTGGTAAAGGCTGGAGAAACCAAGTATATTGGGATCCCCCTGAGCGACCTGACGTATGTCACTGCCCCTGGTAGTTTGAAGGTCAAATGTCAATTGCATAAGGGTCACCTTGGTTCGAATCTTCTGATCTTTAAGTAAGGATCAGGGTCAACTCAGTTTTTTGAGTGTGAACAAAAAAAGCCCCGTTCCCTACCTGGGAACGGGGCTTTTTCTTTCGTCTTCTTATGGCTTACACTTCCTCATCTTTTCCGCAATCGACTTTCGAATTTAGCGGTATATGTTGAGCCCCAAGGATTTTTCCATCCATAATGATAAGGAGGTAGCGGTTTTCAATCGACGGGCCGTTGCTTGTATTCCTGACAAAGGCATTGAGATCCACGATCATTTCTTTTTTCGTCTCAGTCTGGGCATTGTTAATGACCCAGAAATAGTGCATGGCCTTCGGGTACAGTTTGGCGATAAACCGATCAATGACAGCGGGGACTTCGGGTGCGGCAGCTTGAACGGGTGTGGCCAGCGTGGCCGTTAAGGCCAAAGTGGTCAGGATTTGTGTTGGGTTGATTGTTATCATGGCAGCCTCCCTTTGGAGTGATGTCAAATTATAACTCCGATTGTTGTCCTATCATGTTATTATCGGATACATGCTCATTATATTTAGCTGTCAATTGGTATCATACCAGGATTGTTAGAAAGGGGAAGGGTTATACGCTGATGTGGTGAGTTGGTTTGTGATGCCAATATTTAACCGTATATATAATATGTAAAGGGAAAAGTGGTCTGGGTTCTCGTGTCTCCGGGGATCAAGGCCCTTTCTATTTTTTGAAGAGTAGCATCATGAACCATTGGGCATTAAATCAACGAATACATATGAAGTTTGGGGAGCCAGGATGAGCCATCATCCAGGTGTTCAATCTTTTCAATGTCGAAAACAAAGGTTCCAATTCTGAAGAAGTCAGGGAATTCAACGAGAATAGTATTCCTTGTTGTCATGGCGCTTCTGCTTGTGTCAGGGGCCATGTTATTTAATACTCCCCATCAAACCGAAGTTTTTCAGATTAATTTTCCTCATGGTGTGGCGCTCCAGGGAGAAGTCGCGAATACCCCCGAGAAACTCTTGTTCGGATTGGCTTTTCGTGAGCGGTTACGACCGGATGGAGCCCTGCTTCTGATATTTGATGAGTCGGGACCGCATACCGTGTGGACGAAAGCGTTTCAAATACCGGTTGATTTGATCTGGGTCGACGAAAGTAAGCATATCGTTCATCTTGTCCGAGATGCAGAGCCATGCCATGAGGACAAGTGTCCACGCTTTGGACCACCTCCGGAACATGCTCGGTACATTATTGAAACGAATGCCGGGTTCATTCGGGGAGCTGATGTTCAGATTGGTCATGAATTGACCTTTGCTCTTCATATGTAGCGGCGGTGTGACCTCAAGCCCACTTTCAGATGCAGTAGGGTTGATGAGATAGGATAAGAGGTTCCGCGTTTAAATGATGAATATGCCAACATTTCCTTTAGAAGATTTCGTGCTCGTGGCTAAAGTCGAGGATGTTCCAGATGGCAAGGGCAAGGTTGTGAAAGCCAAAGGAAAGCAGATTGCTCTTTTTCGGGTGAAGGAAGCGTTTTATGCCATCAATAATGTCTGTCCTCATCAGGGCGCCTCACTTGCAAAGGGGCGATTGAAGCGGTATGTAGTGTCTTGCCCGTTGCACGATCTACAATTTGATATTCGAAGTGGATTTCAGACCGATGGTGGCGGCTGCCGTGTCGCCGGGTATGATGTGCACGTTGAAAATGGGAATGTGTACGTCAAGCCGAAAGCCCGCAGTTTTATCTAGTGGGGGGTGTTGAAAAAGCATGTCCTGAGCCCTTCGGCCTTGCTCAGGATAAACTCCGTCGAAGGTTCCGCCAGCGGAGTTCTCGCTCTTTTGTCGCCTTCAGGCTCACAGACTGGTTGCTCTTCGCGACGTTCGCGCTTACGTACTGAATAGTATACTCCGCGCGGCAAAGAATCTGCGGCATTGCTAGTGTAAAAGGGCGTCTTGGCGCCCCTGGGTTTGGGCGGGTGAAATAGCGGGGACTTCCTTCGGCAAGGCTCAGGACAGGTTTTGAACCCCGCTCATAATCTCCAGCAGAAAATGAAATGGGTGCCGTGAGCCGGGCAAGGAAAATTTTTACGATATTCGACAATTTTCAAATGGCTAGGATTTTTATGGCCCTTTTATGGTTGAGCGGGAGGGCCCATGCGACATGAGGAAGAGAGGATGGTAGAATCGTAGCATGGCGGTGGAACGTTCTGACACCAAGGTGATTGTGGCGACGAAGGGGAAGCCGTTTTCCGTCCGGTTGTGGGAAGATCGAACGCGCGGCGAACAATGGGTCCCCTCCTACGATTCGTCTGTGTTGGTAATGATTAGCGATGATTTTTTGCGCACGACGAGCAATAACGCTGTTGATTCCGGGAGCCGAACCTTTGAATTTGAAGCGCTGCAAGTCGGCACTCACCAGATAGAATTCCAAAAACGCTTGGCCTGGAAGTTCACAGCCGAGGATCGTCGGATCTTTGTGGTCAATGTTCAAGACTCCTCCACAGTATAAAGGGTATTTTCAGTCATGCCCCCTATCGCCTATCTGAATGGGCAATTCCTTCCCCTTGAACAGGCGCGAGTTTCAATCGATGATCGGGGTTTTCAGTTTGGTGATGGTGTCTATGAGGTGGTCCGTGTCTATCGAGGCAAGCCATTTCGGTTAGAAGATCATCTGATTCGTCTCGAGCGTAGTGCGCAAGCTATCAGCATCCCCATGACTTTGAGTGTAGGAGAATGGGAGCGGGTGATTCGGGACGGTATCGATCGAAGCCAATTGGAAGAATGCAAAGTCTATATTCAGATCACACGCGGGGTGGCCCCGCGGGAGCATACGTTTCCGTCCTCGTCCATTCCGACGACGGTGATGACGGTTCGCGATATTGACAGCATTGATGCGGTGTTGCGTCAAGGTGGTGTTTCCGCGATCACGTTGCCCGATCAGCGATGGGGGCGCTGCTCGATCAAAAGCCTCAATTTGCTCCCGAACTTATTGGCGAAACAACAGGCCAAAGAGCAGGAGGCCTTTGAAGCAATTCTTATCAAAGAGGGGAGCGTGACGGAGGGAACATCGAGTAACGTCATGATGGCATCAGATGACGTGCTTGTGACCCCGGCATTGAGTGATCAATTGCTGGCCGGGGTGACTCGACAAGAGTTGCTCACACTTGCACGTCATGCGGGGATACAAGTCGAAGAGCGAGTCGTTAAACAAGATGAGTTGATGGAGGCACAGGAAGTGTTTCTTGCCGGAACCACGATTGAAGTCATCGGGGTGACAAAGCTCGATGGAAAGCCTATTGGAAATGGCCACGTTGGATTGATGACACGACGTCTTCAATCGATGCTGCTGAATGCAGTGGCAAATGAATGTTGAACCTAACCGAATGCGTGGCGGATTTGCGTGACCAAATGTGCTTGATTGGTCCCAACTAGGTCTTGAATCCACAGGTCTGGGTTCGTACGGTCCCAAAATGTCCCAATTATACAGACCATATTTGTTTGTTTCTGCAAAAAGGGGATTTTCTTCTTAAACAAGCCATGAGAATGCTTGACACCTCCTGGGTGATTTGAGTAATTTTTGCTTGATTTTTCTCGTCGAAATTCTGCACGGAGTAATTTGACTAAACTTCCTGGGTCTTTATCGTCCTGAGTCAGGTTTTTTTAAGGAGGCCGGTCCATGTTTTACTTCAATCGTTCCAATGCCACATTTCCTGCGATCCTCGGTGTAGTGGGGACCCTCACTGGCATATTCTTCATGATTTCACTTTCTGGGGCTCTGGCTGAAATTCCCGAATCGTCAGATCTCGTCCTGCATACGGCTATGAATCAAGCACCGCCGGGTTGGGCTGAACGTCTCAAGGGGCAGACCATTATTGAAAATGCGAAAGAAGGCAGGGCCGAGCGTTCTGCGCTGGTCGAACTCCAGCACGAGCGCATGATGCAGCAGATGGAAAAGGAGATGTCGCACGACTCCAATTCCGGTGGGTATAACACGATGTCAAAGATTCACCAGTACGGCGGCGGAAAGGGCAACTATCTGCTGTCATCGGATGGTGAAATTGAACCAGTGTCCATGTCAGGCCAAGGAAAATGTCCGTCATCCGTTCCCGTGAAACACTATGACATTTCTGCCATTAATATAGAGATCACACTGAATCAGTGGCTCGATTACTATCCGGGCTACATGTATATCTTGACCGACAATATTGAAAATGCCCGCGAGGAAGAGGCAAAAAATGCTGAGGCTCGCGAATCAGAAGGTCACCATGACCCAGGTGCGGTGAAAAATGGAATCCAAGGGCAATGGATTCAGCCGCTTGTGATTCGAGCGAACCAAGGAGATTGTGTCAAGATCACTTTACGTAATCAGCTGGAGTTTGGTGAAGATGTGAGCCTTCATATTCATGGCTCAAGCATGCTGGTGGCCCAAACGGGTCAACCGGCCACGACGACCAATCCGGATGCCATTGCCTACGGTCTTCCCGAAGAAGAAGATGATGATGATGATGAAGAAGCTGAAGAATCCGACAAAGAAGTTGTTAAAAACCCCAATGAAGGTGTCATAGACATGGAATGGTATATCCATCCAGATACCCAAGAGGGTGGTCGCCAATTCCATAGCTATAGCAATGATCGCGAATTGACCGTCATGGGCCTCTTTGGGGTGTTTGTCGTGGAGCCCAAAGGTTCCAAATATCTAAATCCGTTGGGGTTGGGGAAAGCCACTGATATGTCTAGCGGCTGGCAGGCCATCATTCAAAATGGCATGGGCCCGGACTTTCGAGAATTTGCGCTGATTTATCATGAGGTTGGTGATGAAGCGTTTCGGCCGGTCAATAAGCATGGAGACTTTCTTCCACAACGAGATCCCTTAACTGATGCGTACCGGCCTGGTGCACGTGCCTTGAATTATCGAAGTGAACCGTTTGGTATCAACAATATGCATGTGCAACATGAATACTTTGGTTTTGAAGATGAATCGATGGCCTACAGCTCCTACACGTTTGGAGATGCTGCTCCGACGATTCCGCGAAGTTATTTAGGAGACCCAGCCAAGTTTCGTCTCGTTCATGGTGGATCGGAAGTGTTTCATTCACACCATCCGCATGGTGGTGCTATCCGATGGCCTAGAAGTCCACGAGCCATTGATCAAATGCCCATGTGGCACAAAGGTCAAAATGGCCCAGTGAAATATCCATTGATTCGTGTCAAGACCGACCGCGTGGATGTGGAAGTGATCGGGCCATCAGAAGCCATTGATCTTGAAACGGAATGCGGATCAGGGTTGTGCCAATGGCTGGCCGGAGACTTCCTCTTCCATTGCCATGTTGCGCATCACTATGTGGCAGGAATGTGGGGTTACTGGCGTGTGTATAACACGCTTCAAGTCCCTGGCGTGAAAAATGATGTCATGGCGCCTTTACGGGAATTGCCCGATCGAATTGGTCGAATTTCTCGTCCCGTGACCTCAGATAAACTCGTTGGGACGACCGTGGATTGGTTCGGGAAGAAATTCAACATTGTCGGGAAAAAGAAGAAATCCAATTGGAAGTCTAATCCTGCCGTCGTCAACATTTATGACTGGGTGGAAATGCAATTGCCGACGCGTGGGAAGCCAGGTCATACGGATGATGAAATCGGTCAGTTGAAGTCCTATGATGCCACCGTGATTGATTGGACCTGGAAGGGGAATCGTGCGCTTAGTGAGAGAGAAAGTACGACAGACAATCCCAAGTACCATCCGAAGTGGCAAGGCTATAAAGCCGGAAAGCGTCGGGCAATTTGGTTTGAACCAACAACCGGTAAAGTCGCCTGGCCGTGGTTGACTCCGCATTTTGGGAAGAGAGTTCCCTTTTCACCCGATCGGAACCCGGCTCCATGGTTGGAAATGATTCATCTGGATGAAGATGGCCAGCCGTCTGTGGAACCAGCCAAACCAGGTGAAAACGGTCGCTGGAGCCTTTGCCCGGATCGTGCTGGTTCTCAAAAATATAATGTGCATTTTATTAAACTTCCGATTGAGTTATCGGCAGCCCAAGGTGATCAACCAGCAATCGTTGACCCCAACGGGTTGTTGTATGTGTCTCATGATGAAGAAGAGGCAATACGGGCTAACAATGATTTAAAAGTGCCGTTTGTGTTCCGTGCCAACATTTATGATTGCATGGATTGGATTTTAACGAGTGAATGGCTGGATGATGACATTACGAACTTCCAGTCATCCAAAATCAATACGCATTTTCACTTTGTCCAGTTTGACAATCAGGCCTCTGATGGCGTGATTACAGGGTTTTCCTATGACCAATCCATGCGGCCCTTTACCCAGTTCGAGAAAAAAACGGATAAGGGGTTGCCGCTTCCAATGAATGCGAAATTTACGAAGGCCGGTAAAAAAGGCCAGCGGACAATCCATGTATCGAATGCCTCACAGTATCATGTGGGAACGGTGATTTTGGTTGGCGCGGACAATGTGAAGGGTAACGAGGTGAAGCGCATTGTTGCCATCAAGGGTAAGAAATCGGCTTCAACTGGCGTTGGAATCTATACAGTTGGATCCGGAGATACACTTGAAAAGATTGCGCTCTCCCATGGGACCAGCTTCGGTGAATTGAAAGAAATGAACGAATTGGCGAATGAAAATCTAATTTTCGTTGGCCAAAAAATCAAAGTTCCCGGTAAGGGTGGCAAGGCCTTCGCCGGTGGTCCTGGGACACTGACCTTCAAATCACCCTTAAAGCATAATCATCCTGTGGGTGATATTGTGACGGTGGAGTTCGTGCGCCAGCGGTTCTGGGTCGATGCCGACGTGGGGTCGGTCTTTTGTCATGACCATGCCTTTGGTGGAACCACCTGGCCTCACGGTGCAGTGTGTACCTTCATAATTGAACCCTTTGGCTCGACCTATCATGATCCAGTTACTGGTGCACCGAAACGGACAGGCCCCGTGATGGACATCCATACGATTGAGCCGGTGGGATATGGTGTCAGTGGAAGTTTCCGTGAACTCATGGTCCAAATAATGGACACGGTTCCACATACGGTGAACGTGGTGACTGCCGGGAATCCTCCCGGTCAGCCCATTGAAGTGGCGTTGGAAGCAGGCCGGACGGTATCGTTCCAAATGCCGCCGAACAATATGATCAAGATGACGCCGATGCCATTCCTGAATGGCGGGACTCATACAACCGGGGGTGCGTTGAATTTCAGAGCCGAGCCGTTTGCTCAACGGTTGGCGAACAATCCGGCCACATCACAGATCTTTAGCAGCAAAACGCACGGGGATCCCAGCACGATTATGGTCCGTGCGTATTTGGGGGACTCCATTGTCTTCAGATTGGTTGATGTGACGATGAATGAGAGCAACGTCTTCACCATTTCTGGTCATGCGTTTTTGACTGAGCGCTATGCCGGTGATGCCAATCGGAAAAATTCAATCCACATTGGTATTGCAGAACGGTATGACCTGGTTGTGGCACAAGCAGGAGGTCCACGGCTGCAACCTGGAGATTATATGTACTTCAATGGGCGCAATTCAAAATTTTCAGAAGGGTCTTGGGGTATTATTCGGGTGTTGGAAAAAGAAGTTCCTGACCTGAAGCCATTGCCCAACGCAGGGTTTGGCCAAACCGGGATTAAGAAACCTTTACCGATTTGTCCTAAAGGGGCACCGGTGAAGAACTTTAATGTTGTGGCTATTGATTTCCCACAAATGACCTTTAACCCGAATGTGGAAGAGGCCATTGAAGTGGACTTTGAACGGAAAATCGAAGTTCAAAATCCGGATGCGAAAATCTATATCCTCGAGGAGGAAGTGGCGAAAGTATCCGGGAAATACCAGCCCATGCCGCTGACGTTGCGGGCGAATGTGGGTGATTGTTTAAAAGTAAAACTGAAAAACAAGATGAAGAAGAGCCGTGCGTCATTCTCGGCCTTCAGCTTGGCGTTTAATCCTAAAGATTCTCAGGGAGTCAATCTCGGCAACAATCCAGGTGATCAAACGATCGCTCCGGGGAAGACCCGAACCTATACCTACTATGCTGATCCGTTCTTTGGGGAGACGCAATCCCTGGTTTGGGATTGGGGTAATGTGGCCATGAATCCTCGGAACGGCTTGTTTGGCGGGATCGTGATTGGTCCTAAAGGATCCCAATATCGTGATCCGCAGACCGGTGCGGATATCTCATTAAAGAATAGCTGGAAGGCTGATGTGATCGTTGATCGGACCATTCCTGGGAATGAAGCACGCCAGAACTATCGCGATGTTGCCTTATTCTTCCAGGAAGAAGACAACATCATTGGGACAAGTTTCATGCCCTATGTCCAGAATGTTGCAGGGTTAATTGGTATAAATTACAGGTCGGAGCCTTATCTGTACCGAGAAGAGGAAGGCTGCTCGCTGGGTAGGATGTTCCAGCCATGCCAGGTAGATGATCCGAAAGATCCTGTGACACCACTCATTCAAGCTCATGCAGGAGACCCAGTTCGCATCCATGTGTTTGGTGCGAGCAATGAGCAGAACGGGATGTTCAGTGTTGAAAAACATGAATGGCCGATTGAGCCGTTTATGGGCGGTGCCGATCACATCAGTGTCGTGGAATTTGCTGGCTCAGAAGGAATAGATGCGTTCATTCCTTCGGCTGGTGGCCGGTTTGCCCTATCCGGGGATTATGTGTATAGCAACGCCCGGTTGCCATATTCACAGTCAGGACAATGGGGGTATTTCCGCGTTTTGCCGGCAGGGGATCAACGTATTCTTCCCCTGGGTGGAGTGAGTCCCGGTGTAAAAGAAGCCAAGGTATCCCAACCTGAAAAAGTCCTCGCTCAGCCAGTTGCGTTTAAATAACGCGTTGTAGTTGTTCGAGTCTGACAGGAATAGCGGGGAAGCCGAGGTTCGGCTTCCCCGCTTTTTTTCACATGTGTTTGGAATTGCGTAGGGTCAGTTGCGACAATATTGTGAGACGGTAGACTCGATTGAGAAGGAGGGTTTCATGAAGGTCCGGGTTTGTAGGTTGTTGATCAGTCTCTTGGTATGGCTGTGCAGCGTCTCATTCGCATGGCCGTATGAAGAAAGACAGGTGGTCAATGGAGGGACCATAAAGGGGAAAGTTTTGATCACAGGGAATACGCCAAGGCCCATGGCCTTTAATTTGGTGACCATCCCGGACGCGGTTTACTGTGGCCGTATTTCCACGGGTACAGGATGGCGAATCGTGGAGGATTTTATCATTGGGTCGAATGGGAGCCTTAAGGATGTCGTGGTCATGCTCAAGGACGTCAAACAGGGAAAGCCCTTTGATTTGCCAAAGGTCAGAGTTGATGCGATGGATTGTGATTTTTTGCCCTTTATCAATGTCTTGCGCGACAAAGATGAGGTTACCGTGATCAATATGGATCCCGTGGAACATGACATCCAGGGCTATGAAACGGCTCGTGTTCGTGGAGCACGGATTCTATTCAATCGCCCTCTCCCTATGAATCCGTTTCATAAGGTCCTTGGACTGTTGAACAGCCACAAGCACATGGCTGGTAAACCCATGATTGAAAAAATTCATCTGCGTAAGGGACGAAATATCTTTGTCATGCAATGCGGGTTTCATCCCTACATGTTTTCCTGGGGTGTGGTGATCCACAATCCCTACTATTTCATCACCAAGGAAGATGGAAAATTTGAAATTTCTGATGTTCCCCCTGGAAACTATATCTTGCAGGTTTGGCATGCCGGGATGAAAGAATACCTTGAGCGTCCTGTCACTGTGAAGCCGAAGGGGACTTTGTCAGAAAATTTTGTGTATGAGGCACCGAAGGGGCGACGGAGCGTCCATGAAATGATTGATAATACCCGATTTGGGTTGGAATTACTTGGAGAGGGTGTGGAAGTGATTCCATCACTGAGACTCCAGAAACCTTAAAAGTATGACCCCGTTGAGACAAGTCACACAATTAGCCATTTTGGGTTTCTTTCTCGGAAATTTCCCTGCTTTGGGATATGAGGTACAAGAAGTCAAAGAGGGTGGGACGATAACTGGCCGCGTGAAGTTAACAGGAACGGTTCCGGACCCCAAAGCCTATAATCTTGTGACCTTTCCTGATCCGGAATATTGTGGGCGAATTTCGAATGGTAAAGGATGGCGGCTGCTACGAGATTTTCGGGTTGACGAAGAAGGGGGTTTGCAGAATGTCGTGGTCCTGCTCGAGGGAGTAAAGCACGGAAAGCCGTTTTCTCTGTCGATCCCGCGCATCGAAGCCCGAGATTGTCGATTCCTGCCATTTACGACTGTGGTGCGAAGCGGGCATGGGGTAGAAGTCATCAACATGGACCCTGTCATGCATGATATCCAGGCTTATGAAACCTCTATGTCGTCCGGTCCCCGCGTCTTGTTCAATTTGCCGCTGCCATTCAATAACATGCATCATCGAGGTGATTTACGAGCGATGCATGATCATAAGCCCGGTTCATCCTTGGTCCGCCAGTTTATGTTGAGTAAAAAACGTCGAACCTTTGTGATGCAATGTGGTTTTCATGCCTACATGGAAAGTTGGGCGATTGCCGTGGAAAATCCGTATTATGTCATGACTGATGTTCACGGAAAATTTTTTCTTGATGATATTCCTCCTGGGACCTACGACCTTCGGGCTTGGCATCCCAGTGTGAAACACGTCATCAAACATACCGTGATTATTGAGCCCGAGAGTGAATTGGTGGTTGATTTTGAGTTGCCGTCACCTGGGCGGAAAAAGACAGTGCTGACTGTTCGAACTCCTCCCCGGTTTACCCCAGCCGCTCTAGGGCGTGAATTTACCATTGAACCGATTCTTGAGCGTCAATAGCGTATGGGTTTCCCTCACCCCTGTGTGTATGTGAAGGAGTTAGTCCTAACTCCCTCCCTCCTTGCTTGGCATCTCGGATTGTCCATTTTCATATTAGGTTTGACAGGAAATCTGGCGCTGGCATTAGACCAACCCGGTCCTCCCGTGAACGACCTGGTTGAGTTTTCGGCGAAAATGAAATGGCGAGTTGGAGGGAAAACCGCCAAGGCTCAATTATTCGTTCAGAAGGATCGGTATCGAATTGAACATTTAGGCGGAATCAAGACAGATCTGGGTTATGCCGGAGTGACCATTGTGCGGCTCGATCAGCAAAAGGTCTGGTATGTGATCTCCCAGCGTCGACTAGTCATGGCTGTGCCTGTGACAACGGAATTCTTATTGCCATTTTCAATCCGACTAGAAGGAGAAGTTTCAAGGAATCTGCTTGGCGATGGGTTTGTGGGGAAGCAGCGGGCACAATTGTATGAAGTTGGAGTTGATCAAGAGGGGCATCGCGAAAGGTACTATGAGTGGGTGGATGCGGAACGGAACATCCTTTTAAAGTTGGTCAGTCTAGATCGTGATTGGTTTGTGGAATATGAACATGTGGTCCTCTCCAAACAACCTGATTATTTTTTTAATCCCCCCTTGGGATATAAAAAATATGAGGCGAGTACGCGTCAAGCAGAGAAGGGGTAACGTGCATGATGAGTAATTGCAAATATGTTTCGGTCTCGTTAGCTATCCTCGTGACTTGTTTTGGCATTTCAATCATTGGGGCCGTTGGGGGCCAGGGTACGGAAAGCCTTCAAGAAGCCAAGGCTGCGTTTGATCAAGGCAAGTTTGAACAGGTACTGGGGTTGATTGAGCCACTTATTACGGCAGGCATTGATCCTAGAGCCAGCCTGCGATTGAAGATGTTGAGCCTTATTCGAATGGGGGAAACCAGTGATGGCGTGGATGTATACGATTACTGGACGAAGGATTCGTGGAAAAAGGATGAAGCGTTGCTTCGTGAGTTGGCACTTCACACCATCCTTCCTCTTCGGACTGATATGCGGGAACAAATGCGAGGTGCAGCCTATACCGCACTCAAAGAAATATCGTCTTCCGAGGTCATTCCCTTCATGGAGGAAGGATTGACTGATGGGTCTGGGATGATTCGGGTCTTAGTGGCTGAGGGCCTGAGTCATTATGAATCCGCGCTCGATTCACCGAGATTTCAAGAAGCCCTAAAGGATCCTGCGGGGTTGGTTCGTGTGACGATACTTAAAGGGTTAGGACGGTCTGGTGCTCAATCCAGAGTCTCACTTATCACTCCACTTTTGGAGGATAAGCAGGAAGTCGTCCAGGTGGCCGCATCCGGTGCCTTGTTTATGTTGGGACAGACAAAACACTGGGACCGCATTAAAAAGGCAACGGAGGTGGATGAGGGATATGAGCGTGGATCAGCGCTGAGGATCTTAGGGGAACTGGGTGACCCTAGGGCGTTGCCGATTCTGAAGCAAGGCGTATTGGATCGGCAACCCTCGATTCGAGCAGCCACTGCTGCTTCATTAGGACGACTCGGATTGTCTGAAGCTGTCTCGATCCTCATCCCTATGTTGGCAGATCCTGTTCCGGCTGTACGAAGTGTCGTGGCTGTCACGCTAGGCCAATTAAAGGCTGAAGAAGCCATTCGTCCTTTAACGAGAACTTTGCATGATCGAAATGACGGGGTACGGGTGGCTGCTATCGCGGGGCTTCTGAAACTGAATACTCCTTTTCAGGTGGTGTCTCATACTGTCCAAGAATTGATAGGAAGCACGAATCCCGGGCTGAGGTCTTCCGTGGCGAAGGCCCTTGGCAATGGACGGGCTCGTGATGTGGCGGGGCTCCTTACTTTGCTATTGAATGATCCCATTCCCAAGCCCAGGATTTCGGCTTCTCGGTCCCTGGGTCGAGTCGGAGGCCGAGAGGTCATACAGGTATTGAAACGCACGCTTCGAGATTCCGATGCTGCGGTGAAAGTTACAGCCGCTGGGTCGATCGCACGAATTCTTACCCAAGCAGAAAAAACTTAACAAAATTAAGTAGTTGGTTCGATGTTGCTGAAAGCAAGAGGTGGTACGTTACTTGACACCCTTTCCTCATCTTGTTATATAAAAAAATGATTACTTTTTTAAAAATTAACAAAAAATTCAGCCTTTCCAAGCACAAGCATTGGATTGGCGAGACGGCATTAGAGTCAGGAGCCGTCGTGTTTTATTCCCCCCCGCTTTCGTCAACAATTATTCTCAACTAGGAGGAAAGTTATGCGACATGGTCGGTCTCTTACTTTGTCTGTTTTGCTGGGAGGCATTCTGCTTGCCATCCCCTTGATTGCCCAGGCAGGTGGTACGATTAAAGGAAAGGTCACGTATTCTGGAAAGGCAATTCCCGCAAAAGAATTTGCTTTTTCTAAATTCCCGAATCCCGCATTTTGCAAGAAAAATCCAAGCCAAAAGGGTGATGACACCCGGTTGTTGAAAGAGGTTGAAGTTGACGGGAGCAAAGGGTTAAAAAATGCCATTGTGTCTGTCCGAGATATTAAGACCAAAGGATTAAAGAAATCCTATAAGCCAAAAGTGATGGCGAAATTATGTGAGTTTCTTCCCTTTACTGGGGTTCTCGTTAATAAAGGGAAATTCTATGTGGAGAATACTGATTCCGATCCCGATGATCCGAAATCGGCTGAGGGTGTGCTTCATAACCCCCACAGCTTTGATGTATTGGGTGCGAAATCCTCAACGTTGTTTAACATTGGCTTGGCCAAAAAAGGCGATAACTTAGACAAGAAGATTAAAATGCGCATGGCCAGGAAGGGTTCTGTGCTTCGGTTGCAATGTGACCAGCATGAATTCATGCAGGCGTGGTTCTTGCCCGTAAAAAATATGCACTTTGCCACGTCTGGCGCCGATGGGAGTTTTGAAATTAAAGATGTTCCCGCTGGCAAACACAAAGTCTTAGCCTGGCATCCAGTTGCCGGTAACGTGGAAATGAACGTTGAAGTTAAAGACGGTGCGACCGTAGAAGTAACGTTTGATATTAAGAAGAAAAAGAAATTTAAAGGGTAAGATTTACTCGTGTCCTTTTTTCGGTTCAAAAAAGGCAGCAGCGGTTTTCCGTTGCTGCCTTTTTTATTTACATGCGTATGCGGGTTGTTTGTCAGTTCATATTCCCACCTTGCGTTCCCAACTTGACCCTCGTTAAGATCCTTCGTTTATCATGCATGTTTGAGTGAGTCGTAACTTGTAAGGATCGCCTGTGCCTCGAGAATTGTCGCTTGGTGAGATATTTCAACTTGGCTACTATTGGGAAACCAAAATCCTGCTC
>JAYWMS010000403.1:0-1690 GCA_035873215.1 Nitrospirota bacterium
ATGGAGCGCTCGACTCGCGCCGCGGTGATTCCAGTTGGGTTTAAATGGTCAGATGTTGGCAGTTGGGGCAGTCTTGATGAAGTGGCTCCCCAAGACAAGCGTGGAAACGTGACCACCGGCAATGTGGTCAATATGGACAGTGTCAATTCAATCTTTTTTGCCGACAAGCGTCTGGTGGGAGCCATTGGATTATCTGACATGGTGGTGGTCGATACGCCTGATGCGACATTGGTATGCCCCAAGTCTCGCTCGCAGGATGTGAAGAAACTCGTTGAGGAATTAAAACGCCGAGGCGCACCCGAGCATTTGGAACACCTGACAATTCACCGACCTTGGGGATCGTATACGGTACTGGAAGAAGGTCCAGGCTATAAAGTCAAACGGATTACGGTATTGCCAGGTGGACGGTTGTCGCTTCAGTTACATCATCAACGCAGTGAGCATTGGGTGGTGATTCGCGGGACTGCACGGGTGACGTGTGGCTCGGAAGTCTTTGATTTGGAAACTGGAAAAAGTGTCGGTATCCCAAAAGAGACGCAGCACCGACTAGAAAACGTTAACGATGTGCCGTTAGAGATCATCGAGGTGCAAAATGGTCCCTATCTTGGAGAAGATGATATTGTCCGATTCAAGGACGATTATGGCCGAAGCAAGGAATAGGAACTGTTGAAAAAGTCCGCCAGCGGCGTTCTCGGGCCTTTGTCCTCCTCACGTACTCCGCGTACGCTCCGGGTGCCAAAGTCCCTGCGGCCTTGCTGGACGGGCCTTTTTGAACAGTTCCAATAGTGAAGTCGTTGAACGGAGGAGAAAAGCCTAATGAGCATTTTTCGAGAGTATGACATTCGCGGCATCGTTGGAAAAGACCTAACCATGGATGTGGCCGAAACCATTGGCCGTGCCTACGCCACGCTGGTTCGACCACAAGGTGCCAAAACCATCGCCGTCGGACGTGATGGCCGTCTTACATCGCCGGAGCTTCGTAACCGGTTTGTCTCGGGCCTCATAGCCTCCGGTGTCAACGTCATCGATGTCGGGGTGTGTGCCACGCCGTTACTGTACTTTAGCTTATTTAATCTCCCGGTTGATGGTGGTGTCATGATTACGGGTAGTCATAACGCAGCGGAGTACAATGGCTTTAAGCTCTGTGTCGGGAAGGAGTCCCTCTACGGAGAGGGGATTCAACAATTAAAGCGCATCGTGGATTCAGAAGACTTCGCAGAAGGGTCGGGCACGGTCACGGATACCCCGATCATCCCGGCCTACCTCGCTTACCTGAAAAAGAACATTACGCCGATTGAGAAAAATTCGTTGCATGTGGTGATTGATTGTGGAAATGGTGCAGCGAGTTTAGTGGCCAAGGAAGCCTTGGAACAGATGGGATGCAAGGTCACTGGATTGTATTGTGACCTGGATGGCACTTTCCCGAATCATCATCCGGATCCTACGGTTGTCGAAAACTTGCAAGACCTGATCGGTGCCGTGAAAAAACATGGAGCTGATTTTGGTATCGGCTATGATGGGGACGCCGATCGTATTGGCACCATTGATGAACAAGGAAACATTCTTTGGGGCGACCGCCTGTTACTCATCTTTGCTCGAGATCTGCTGAAGACCAAACCGGGCAGTACGTTTATTTCCGAGGTCAAAGCCTCACAACTGTTGTATGACGACATTCAAGCACGGGGTGGTC
>JAYWMS010000057.1:0-1862 GCA_035873215.1 Nitrospirota bacterium
ATGATGTCCCTCGACCGCCCTTCACTAAAATTGGGAACACATTCAACAATGGTATTCATTCCACCCGCTTTCTTACTTTTTATCTCGTTTCCTTATCCTGAGATACCCCAAAACCAGACTATTTCTTGACAGGAAAAAAACATCCCCATTATAGTGGAAACTACGCATACTTGAACTGTAACATTTCTGACAATTGGATGATGAAATACCTATCAGTGAAAACCCTACCCTTTCATCACTATCAGAAAATATGAGAGGATGTAAGGTCAAATTTTTTCAATACCTCTAACGAACGCAAACAGGTGATCGCGATGAATACAGCACAAGTTGAACCAGTTGCCACCTTGGCCGAACTGAAAGCCACCAAACCCGCCCAAGTTACTATTGTCCTCTTGAGCGGGGATATGGATAAAGCAATGGCTTCCTTAATTATTGCCACCGGCGCAGCCGCGATGGGGATGAAGGTGACAATGTTTTTTACTTTCTGGGGATTGAATGTGATTCGAAAACCCGGAGCCACCAGCGCCGCTAAAGACTTTCTGAGACGGGCCTTCGGCATGCTCAACAAAGGCGGCGCCGACCGCCTCCCCCTTTCCAGATTTCATTTTGGTGGATTAGGTTCGGTCATGATGAAAAAAGTGATGAAAGATAACAAGATGCCCAGCGTGCGGGAACTGTTGGAGACAGCTCAAGATCTGGGTGTACAATTGATTGCCTGCACGACCACTCTCGGACTACTGGGTATCTCTAAAGATACGTTGATCGATGGCGTGGATCAACTCGCAGGGGTCTCCACGTACCTTGCGGAAGCCAAGGACGGCTCGGTCAATTTGTTTATCTAGTATTGCGGTTCACCAGTTTAAAAGGACTTGGAATTAATCCCTCCTATAATGTCTGGTGTAGTTCAGGTCTGGCGGAGGACGTGGTAGCCGGGGCCTCTCTGTTCCGTCATTCCCGACATCTTTAATCGGGAATCCATCTTGGGTCCACGGGGGATGGATCCCCGCTCAACACTGCGGGGATAACCGCCGAAGGGTCTTCTATAGAGGTTGGCCGACCACCTTCACCATTTCAGTTGACATTGTCCAAAAGATGGAATGCAAGATTTTACACTTTTCAAATTAATACGAGCCTAAGAAGCAAAGATTATTTCTACATGAATAACCAGGAGCATTGCATATGATTGAATCAAACGAGACACTCGACACCTTGGGCTACTTTTGCCCCATGCCCATCATTCTGACATCAAAAAAAATCAAGGCGTTGGAACATGGCCAAGTGCTCGAGGTCCTATCCGATGATGAGGGCATCAAAAAAGACATGCCCGCTTGGTGCGAAACCACCGGCCACGAATGGGTCGGCCTCGAGGAAGAAGAGGCGGATCCGAAACGCGTGTATAAAGCCTACGTGAAGAAAACCAAGTAAGTTCTTTTCGTTCAGAAACCATATAAAAGACGGCTGGAGTATCCCTCCAGCCGTCTTTTTTTGTGTAAAAATGGGCAACAGCGCACCAAGAACCAACTCATCATTTTGGAAATAACCAGTAAAGCTGGCTTGAAAATTGTAACCAAGGTGTACAACTCTTTGGACTCATACCTCTCTTTTGTTCGACTCAGGAATTCTGTATTGTATTACGCCTGAGAGGGAATTCGCAGCCACAGCCTCTTTATTTAAAGGGATTTTCTTTTAGGCATGGATCATGCAAATAATCGGTAACATATGGTTCATAAAAACAAATAAATGAAGCAATCAACTCATTCCAAGAATTTGTTAACCATGTAGCCTCTAATCTCGTAGGAGTTTCTTATGCTAAAGACACACCGTCGACATTACGTCATTGTGGTTCATGGAATTGGAGAACA
>JAYWMS010000077.1:0-1791 GCA_035873215.1 Nitrospirota bacterium
GATTCGATACAGTACATGCAAAATCGAAACATCTTGTGCTAAAAGCTCCCAGATGCCCCAATCTGCGGGGCCGCGACCAGTCGAGGATCAACCAGGCCTTAATTCTCTTAGAGTGAAAATTAGCGGCGTATCGGGGCACATCCATCTTTTCGATAAATATCATGAACCTACCCCTGCCTCCCTATGGGCCAAACAATCCTTTTTCAAGAAATTAAAAATTCATTAAAACTCACAATAATTACCACCTCTTAATATACAATGGACGGAATCAGAGGTGTAACAGGAATGATGTCCAAGGAATCAGTGGAATGGGTTGTAGCAGGCTTCATGATGTGTTTGATGATCGCAAGCTGCACCTCACCACCCCATCTGGTAGTATATCAAGCCGATAAGGATCGGGTTGATCTCAGAGAATGGCCGGTGGGCTATATGGCGCAACCGCCCCATGCACATCCGCAATCCCTATCCCCGGAAACTATGCACCGCATGTTACGGTCGGTGTATTACAGGGAAAGCGTACTGTTTTCTTTCCTGCTGGGTAACCCCAAACCCCTCTTTACCGACTACCAGATTGACCGATTGACATCCACGCTGCCCAAAGCCTTCGACCAGGCATTGCCCCAAGAAGTCGTCGCCTTTCGATTGCGGGTAGACGCCGATTCTTCACGCTATAGCTCGGGGTTTTGTTTTATCGCTGACGACGCCCTCCATCTCGTGGTTGATGCCATCCGGGCTCAAGATTTTCAGCCGAAGGACACCCTACCTCAACCGAATACCGCCCGGACGGAACTGGTCCCACGATCCGGACAACGATTATTCTCGACAGACAAGGTCCGCAAAGGCACGATTCCGAATTGGATCGTCATCCCGCTGGATACCAACCAAGGAAAGTTTAGATTATGAGACACTATTCGCCCCTTCCAAACCCCTATCGTCACCAGCGCCTTATGCTGATGTTCGCAAGATGCTGTCTCGTGGGAATGTTAACCGGATGGCTTTTCATTCCTGTCGTCTCGATGGCAGACGAGAAATCACTTCAAGGCCCTGTTACGCGAACATCGTCAGCCACACTAAAACCCCCGACACAAGAAGATTTTCAAGCGCTTCAGGACCGTGTTGGCTTTTTAGAAGAAAATCAGAGCACGATTCTGGATGACATCGCCCAACGGGTCACGCTAGGCGGGTATGGGTCCGTGGAATTTGAATCCTTTGCTAAGAATAGAACGACTTTTGAAGGCAAGCTGGAATTGCTCATATCCGGCCAGATTCACGATCGTATCCGGTTTTACAATGAAATCGATTTGGGGGTGCCGGACGGAGAAGCGAAAGCCGAACAGGCTTACGTGGACCTCTTATTATCCCAGTGGATCAATCTTCGTGGAGGAGTCTTGCTCATTCCTTTCGGCAAATTCAATCTGGATCACTTCGATCCACGTCGTGATCTTACGGATCGGCCCATCGTGGCCACGCAGATCGTCCCGACCACATGGTCGGATCTGGGTGTCAGCCTGTTCGGATTAATCCCAATTTCTCAGGATCTCAAAAGCACATATGAAATTCAGGTCATCAATGGACTAATGAGTACTTTTACCCCTGCTTCCGAAGGATTGCAACCAGCCAAAACTACACTCGGAAAAGATAACAACGGCGATAAAGCCGTCGTGGGACGCGGGACATTGAAATTCCTGGACCAATATGAAATCGGGTTCAGCGGGTATAACGGACAGTCGAGTCCAACCTCGAAGCATCGCATTACCGGGTATGGATTCGACTGGGAGTTCAAGCCTCGGG
>JAYWMS010000039.1:0-2311 GCA_035873215.1 Nitrospirota bacterium
AAATCCTTTTGCACTATCTTCTATAGATTTGCGCTACCAGGTAAGTGCTGAGAATATGATTCAGTACTCAACCTGGTTGAGCTGGAAATGAGAGCTCGCGGACTTTCTGCGGAATCTCTTATCAAGCTGTTTGGCTTGCAATGACGTGTTCTTCTGCGTATCCTCGACGATTAACTATTCACCGTTTTTTGGGGTCAATGTGACATGAGCGAGAAAGCAAAAATAGAGGAATCTCGTCAGGAAATTGATCGTCTGGATGATGAGATTCTTGCTCTCCTCAATGAGCGATCACACCATGTGATCAAGATTGGACGGGCGAAGCGCAAAGCTGATCCTAACGCGTTGTTGCATACCCCTGGTCGAGAAGCCGCTATTGTTGAGCGATTAACTGGCAAGAATTCCGGCCCTTTCCCCAATGACGCCATTCGTCCGGTGTATCGGGAAATTATGTCCGCTTCCCTTTCCTTGGAAGGAAAGCAAACTGTGGCGTATCTTGGGCCCCAGGCCACATTTACCCACCTGGCTGCGCTCGGAAAATTTGGCGAATCTGCTCAATATGTTTCCGTTAGCGGGATTAAGGAAGTGTTTGATGAGGTGGAGCGGGGTCGGGCGATTTATGGGGTAGTGCCGATTGAGAATTCGACGGAAGGTGTGGTGAATTACACACTTGATATGTTTGTTGATTCGAACCTATTGATTTATGGCGAAGTGAGCCAGGAAGTTTCGCATCATCTCATGTCACAAGCTGAGACGATGGAGGGAATCAAAAAAATCTATTCTCACCCGCACGCGCTGGCCCAATGCCGCAATTGGTTGGATACCCATCTGCCTAACGTTCCAGTGGCGGAAACGCCGAGTACGTCTCGAGCTGCAGAATTGTGTGCCAAAGAACCGACGGCGGCAGCGATTGCCTCGGAATTGGCTGCATCCTTATATAACCTCCAAGTCTTAAGGGCTCGAATCGAGGATAATATCAATAATTTCACCCGTTTCTTAGTGTTATGTAAACATGCTTCTGATCCAACGGGGAAGGATAAGACCTCTGTGATGTTGTCGGTGAAGGATAAGGCTGGTGCGTTATATGACTTGCTTCGCCCTTTTGCTTCCAATGGCATCAGTATGACCAAAATTGAATCTCGACCGTCCCGCCGAAAAGCATGGGAGTATATCTTTTTTGTGGATGTGGAAGGCCATATGAATGACGATCGGATCCGTCGGACCATGGAAGAGATCAAGCCCCGGTGTTTGTTCTTGAAAATTCTTGGGTCATACCCTATGCATACCTCTTGAGTTCCTTACCAAAGGGACCACGGTCCTGTCCGACATGATTTACCTAAATAGAAAGACTGAATAAATAAGGACATACGTGACTCTCACCGTTCATCCAAACATTGCCAAGCTGATTCCCTATTCTCCAGGGAAACCTCTGGATGAATTGGAGCGAGAGCTTGGCATTCAAGAAGCCGTCAAGTTGGCCTCCAATGAAAATCCTCTTGGTCCCTCACCCAAGGCCATCTCTGTTCTGACTCAAGAACTTCAGACTCTGCATCGGTATCCGGATGGTGGGGCTCATCATTTAACGGCGGCCTTAGCCGAACGGTGGAAGGTTTCCCCCCAACACATTATTGTCGGAAATGGTTCCGATGAGGTGATCAGTATGTTGGTGAAGGCGTTTATCGCGCCTGGCGATGAAGCCGTGATGGCAGACCATACCTTCATTATGTACAAACTTGCGGTGACGGCTGGCCATGGTGTGTGTGTGGAGGTGCCGCTCCAAAACTGGCGACATGACCTGTCTGGTATGCTTCGGGCTATTACTCCTCGCACGCGATTGTTGTTTGTCTGCAATCCAAACAATCCGACCGGCACGACGGTCACAAGAGACGAGCTTCACACCTTGATGGCCGCGGTGCCTGAACATGTTATCGTTGTATTTGATGAGGCCTATTTGGAATATGTTCGAGAGCCTGATTTTTCAGATACCTTGGCATTCGTCCGCCAAAACCGACCAACCATCTCGTTGCGGACTTTTTCCAAGATTTATGGTTTGGCTGGATTGCGGGTTGGCTATGGGGTCACGACACCGGAAATTACGAATTATCTTCATCGAGTACGTAATCCGTTTAATGCCAATACGCTCGCTCAGCGTGCAGCGTTGGCTGCGATGGAGGATGAAGAGCATGTGACGGCTAGTCGGACGATGAATGCGGCGGAAATGAAGGTGTTGGAATCTGGGCTCCAGGGCTTGGGTTTACTCCCGGTACCCAGTCAAGCAAATTTTCTGTATTTTGACACCAAACGTGAAGGACAG
>JAYWMS010000178.1:0-8645 GCA_035873215.1 Nitrospirota bacterium
TGGGGACATTTTCTTGCAGGCATTACCTGGATCGGCATTCTATATTATTTTAACTTCATCCAAGTTCCATTCCTTGGAAAGGTGACTCCGGAAACCAAAGCCGAGGCATTTCAACATTTGGTCCCGAATGCACTTTGGTGGTTCCGTTGGGGTGCCCTCTTCACTTGGATCTTCGGTGCTGCACTTCTTATGAACCAACATCGATTCGGTTCGGCATTTGCCCTTCAAGGACAAGATGCCATTATCGGCATGGGTGCCTGGTTGGGCACCATTATGTTGATCAACGTGTGGGGCATCATTTGGCCCAATCAAAAAAAGGTCCTCGGGTTGAAGGAAGCGACAGCAGATGAAAAGAAAGCAGCAGGTCGAGTCGCCCTTATGGCATCACGGACCAATACCCTGCTCTCGATTCCCATGTTGTTTTTTATGGCCTCTTCAGGCCATGCATCTGGTCTTTTCTAAGTATGGAGCACTCCGATCAGCGGGGTTCGCCGCATAGCGAACCCCGCTGCCTTCGATAGCCTTTTCCTACCTTTGCTTCCCTAAGTTTCTATTGACACGATTCCTCAACGTTGACCCCATACCTTCGATTTGCTATGTAGGAATGATTCTTAACAAGGAACCTCATGCAACTGACACACGATGATATTCGGTCGCTATTTAAAGGTAAGGGGCTCAAGGTCACCCCTCAACGAGTGGCCATCTATAAAGCACTTGCAGGAACGACTTGTCACCCGACCGCGTCTGATCTGTATCACCAGGTCGCTCGCGACTACCCGATGATTTCTCCAAACACCGTTTACTACACCCTTTCAACTTTGCGTGAGGCCGGGTTGGTGAAAGAGGTCAACTATTGGCATGATCAAGCACGTTTTGATGCCAACGTCACACCACATCATCATCTGATTTGTCTGGGTTGCCGGACTATTTTGGATATTGAGAATCTGGCATTAAACCGGCTTACCTCCAATTCAGCCATCCCCCAAGAATTTCAGGTTATCGACCACCAAGTCGAGTTTTACGGATATTGTCGCACGTGTCAGCATTCATCCAACCGTAATTCTTCAGCGCCAGCGCATTCTATTAAAGCTCAACACATAAGGAGGACCCACAATGAGCAAAAGTCTCAAAGGAACGAAAAGTCATGAAAATCTGAAGGCGGCTTTTGCCGGGGAATCGCAAGCCAACCGCCGCTATTTGTACTTCGCCCGTCGAGCGGATATTGAAGGCTATCCGGATGTTGGCGGGTTGTTCCGGGATACCTCGGAAGCAGAAACCGGTCACGCTTTCGGACATTTGGATTTCCTAAAAGAAGTCGGAGACCCGGCGACCGGTGTGCCCATCGGGAATACTGATGCCAATCTCAAGGCCGCCATTGAAGGAGAAACCTACGAGTACACACAGATGTACCCTGGCATGGCCAAGACCGCTCGTGAGGAAGGGTTTGAGGAATTGGCCGAATGGTTTGAAACATTGGCCAAGGCCGAACGATCGCATGCCAATCGATTTACCAAAGGCCTTGAATCCTTATCCCAAAATGCCTAGGCGGACTGTTAAAAAGCATGTCCTGAGCCAAGACGAAGGATCTGCCAACAGCGTTCATGCCCCTTTGTCATGCTCACGTTCTCACTTGTACGCTCCGTGTGCCAAAGGGGCAGCGGCCTTGCCCGTGGATAAGGGCGTCTTGACCCGCTTGGGTTTGGGCGGGTGAAATAACAGGCCTTTTGACCAGCCCACTTTCCAACTGACCCTTGAGAAATTCTGGCAGTACTAACCGATTTGAAAAATTTTCATGTCATCCAACAGGCTCATTATGGTTTATTCCCAAGCGAAGCACGTGATGGGCCTGTTTCCTGACAGCATTCCCATCTTCCTATCTACTGAGGTTTATTCGTGAAGGGGTTTGATCTCATTACACCTGGTTGGAATCGTGTCCAACTCGAGCAGGAGACGATTCGAATCTATGATATTTGTGACGGATGCCGGCGGTGTTTTAATCTCTGTCCGTCTTTTAACACGTTGTTTGATCGAATTGATGAGCATGAAAGCGACCTCACAAAACTCCAGCCACACGATTATGAACAAGTGGAAAAAGAATGTTATTACTGCAAGCTTTGTTATAACCACTGCCCCTACACGCCTCCCCATCAATATGAGCTTGACTTTCCGCGACTCATGGCAGCGTGGAAGAAGCAGCGGGTTGAGGAACAGGGAGCTTCCTGGCGTGACCGATTGCTGATTCAAACTGATCTTATTGGGAAACTGGGAAGCTTGACTGCCTCCCTGACCAACCGGATTCTGAAAGTCAGAGGGATTCGGAAGATATTGGAATCCGTAGTCGGCCTTCATCACAAACGCGAGATTCTTCCCTTTTCCAAGGAAACATTCCCTTCCTGGTGGAGACGACGAAAAACTGACCGGGATGCATCCTCTGCTTCCAAGAAGGTCATCCTTTTTCCGAGTTGCCTGGTCAACTATCAGGCCACTGATATCGGCAAAGCCACAGTCCAGGTCCTAGAAAAAAATGGCATCGACATCGTCGTTCCTGAAGGGCAGCACTGTTGTGGCATGCCGTCTTTTGATATCGGTGATACCAACACAATGATTCAGGCCGCACAACACCACCTAAAGCTTTTCACGCCCTATTTTGACAAGGGGTTTGACTTGGTTATTCCCACCCCAAGTTGCAGTTTGATGTTCAAGCGGGAATACCCTTACTTGTGCCCATCTCCCGAAGTTACACTTATGGCCGAACGCACGTTTGACATCAGCGAATATCTCATGCGACTGAAAAAAGAAGGAGGATTATCCCTAGAGTTCTCGCGACCAACTGAACGAATTGCCTACCAAATACCTTGCCACCTGCGAGATCAAAATATCGGGTTCAAATCTAAGGAACTCATGGAACTCACAGGGGCGAAGGTGGAGGTCATTGAAAAATGCTCAGGCCATGATGGCAGCTGGAGTGCGAAAGTAGAGTTTTTTGATTTATCAATGAAGATTGCGAAGAAAGCAGTGCGGGAGGTGACCAGCTGTTCCCCGGGCCTCGTTGCCTCAGATTGCCCTCTATCCGCTCTTCAGCTCGACCAAGCTAGTACTACCCCGTCGAGGCAAACTCCTAGGACTCTTCACCCTATACAAATCGTTCGTAATGCCTATCAATTGCCCTCATGACGCCACTCACTCAAGATGACCTCCTTTCGCATGCTGAGTATGAGACTCAACGCCAGGCTTTTCGCCAGCGCATTATTGCCCTGAAAAAGCGGCGACGGATCGGCTTGGGCAATCTCGTCACTATGGTGTTTGAAAATCGAGAGACTATTCAATTTCAAATTCAGGAAATGATTCGCGTCGAACGCATTTTTGATTCGGACAAGATTC
The DNA here is from genome assembly GCA_035873215.1 of Nitrospirota bacterium. Lineage (GTDB taxonomy): Bacteria > Nitrospirota > Nitrospiria > Nitrospirales > UBA8639 > JAYWMS01. The sequence goes on from JAYWMS010000178.1 coordinate 3,382, forward strand.
AAGAAGAATTGGATGTCTACAATGTGCTCATACCAGAACAAGGAGAACTCAGCGCAACGTTGTTTATTGAAATCACCGAAGATGAACAGATCAAACCTATTTTGGACACCTTTCAAAATCTTGATCGAGACCAGACGCTCGCGATCCATGTCGGCACCCAATCCGTTTTTGCAGAATTTGAGGCCGGGCACAGCAAGGAGGATAAGATTAGTGCGGTGCATTTTATTCGATTCCGGCCGGATCCTGGGTGGATTACTGCGCTTCGGACAGAAACTGCCCCAGTCATGGCCCTCGTCCAAGAGACCCACTCAGCTGAGGCCAAAGTGCCTGCCCCAATGAGAGATGAATGGCTAAAAGACCTGGTTAATGGCTTATAGGCTTCTCTATACGTGTAATACCTCACCGGAAAATTGACAACCAGGTTGGGTGCTGCTAGCATAATTTTTACGAGTCCGTTGAGGGAGATTCGACTCAATTGGAAGGTTGAAAAAATCTTACATTCACATACTGAAAGAGGCGGAGGGATCCATGGTTACCATTACAGCGATGGCTGAAGAAAAAATCAAAGAATTGGTCAAGGAAGAGGAAGATGTCGTCGGCTTGCGCATCTATGTAAAAGGCGGTGGATGCAGTGGCTACCAATATGGCATGTCATTCGAATCAAAAATGGATGATGATGACACCGTCATTGAAAAAGGTGACGTGAAAGTTATCGTGGACTCGCAAAGCGCGCCGATGCTCAATGGAGCCGAAGTGGATTATGTCGATAGCCTCCAAGGTTCTGGCTTCGCGATTAAGAATCCCCAAGCAAAAAGCACTTGCGGCTGCGGGAGTTCTTTCAGCACCTAGACTAGTCTTGACGTTTTGATCGACACATTACAGGCCAGGCCGCTTGCCGAGTTTCAAAGCAAGTCTCCTGGCCTTTTTGTTTGTGGTATCCCATACTGAATCATGCCCTACTCAACACTCACCAAACGCATTGAGTTTTCGGCCTCTCATCGTTACTCCCATGATGCATGGGATGAAGTAACCAACCGTCAGGTTTTCGGCCCGTGCTTTCAAGAACATGGTCACAACTACCTCTTGGAAGTCACATTGGGAGGTCAAGTTGATGAGGTGACCGGCATGATCATCAATTTGTATGATCTCAAACACATTGTGACAGACGTTTTAGAGGAGTTTGACCATAAGCATCTCAACCTCGACACTCCTTATTTTGTCAACACGGTACCGACTACGGAAAATATTGCACGGGTCCTCTGGAACAAGTTTAGCCATCGTTCCGATACCAGAAATGTATCAAAGGTCAAGCTTTCAGAAGGAGAAGACCTCTGGGCAGAAATCGTTGCACCTCGTGCAGACTCCCCTTTTGACTCCTCCGACCAACCAACCGAAGCCTCCGTGAGTCGACGCTACTATTTCTCTGTCTTGTCCCAAAAGAGGACCGGGCAACCCCAGGGATGGCATTTAACGCTTACGGCAACCGTCAATGGCTCTATTGATCCGATGACCGGCCGTGTGACGGATATCGCTATTTTGGATGATCTCGTGTTACAGCACGTCACTAAGCCATTTGATGGGAAGGAGCTAACTCAAGACCCTACATTCAGGCAGCAGCCAATGACTCTAGGGAACTTGCTTCGATCGATTTGGCCACGTCTCGCTCCGCTATCAGGGGGAACACTGGAACGCCTGACTCTTCAGGATCAATTTCAAACAATTGTGGAATATTCTGGGTAGCACAACTTCCGTGTCTATCGAGAGATGTTCGTTTCGGCGAAACGACTCGATTTTTGACACGAAGCCGTAATTTAGGAGGATGGGAAATGCTGATTGATCAACTCCGCCAGCTCGTTTTCCTCCAGTTTTCCCTCACGGGCACACAAGAGTTTTCCTTTGCAGAATAGATGTGTGGTTGGATAAGTCTCAAAGGTGTGTTGTTTCTTGATTTTCCGACATCGTCCAGGCACATGCATTTTTGCCTTGCCAATCCGAATATTGGGATAGCGGGCAGCCACCGCGACCAGTATGGGATCATATGCCGCACAGGGTTCGCACGAAGCAATGCCATACGCGACCACGCCGGCAGGTGACTGAATCACATCATCATAGTTTTCGTCAGAGATATCTTCGACTTCACCAGCCATCTTTTGCCCCTTTTCACATAAACAAAAATAGGGGGATGCCACCAACGCCAGGCATCCCCCTGATCGACGAGAACGGAACTTAATTCAGTTTATTGAGAGCCTCAAGGATTTCCTTGTCATCACGAGCAGTCTTAATTTCTTGCACTTTGGCATAGGCAACCTTGCCTTGCTTATCAACGATGACTGTGGCCCGCTTGGAGCAATTCAAATCCGCAAAATATAGCCCATACGCTTTGCACACCGTTCGATGCATATCCGCCAGCAAGCGATGTTTAAGTTCCAGTGAATCCGCCCAGGCTTTATGAGAGAAAAAACTATCCGCAGAAACTCCAAAGACCTCTGCATCTGCTTTGGAAAAACTTGGGAAATCATCCGTTAAGCACTTATTCTCCCCCGTACACACCGGACTCCAATCCAGTGGATAGAATGCCAACACTACATTCTTTTTGCCCTTGAAACTGCTTAACGTCACCTCCTGGGCATCTTGATCCTTCAGAGTAAAATCGGGAGCCATATCTCCCACCTTAATTTCAGCAGCGACATCAGTAGACATCCAACAGCCTCCTTCCTATCAATCTTTGTGAATGAATGACGAACCCAATGTGGTTTCGCGAAATATGCAGGATTGTTCTGGTATCATGGCCCTTTAAAGTTTGTCAACCTTAACAAAATCCCAACATCCATTGAATCAGATTCTAAAAGGGAAAAAGTGCTGATTTTTGTTTAGAAATCATGCTCGATTTACCTTTTTGTCTATTCAATATGTCTTGTGTTTTCACCGATCCAGGGTTATCGTTAATGAGAAACCACCGCATTTATTCAAGGAGTAGGACCTTAAACCTCGCCAGAATGTCCTCCTGCGAGACTGACATCTATGGCTACGTTTCGCGAATTTATCAATAGCCCCTCAGGTCGAAACCTTTCCAAGGTCCTCTTTTTTACTATTCTTATATCGGTTGGCCTTGGACTCGGAAGTGTGCTTGCGCTCACATGGTATGCCGCGACCGGCCTGCCGTCTCTCGCAAATCTTCACGAATATCAGCCGAGCTTGATCACGCGGGTCCATGCCGATAACGGCCAAGTGTTTGGACAATTCTATGTCGAACGACGAATTCTGACACCATTGACAGAGGCACCTCAGCATTTGCTCGATGCGATTGTTGCTGTTGAAGATTCACGGTTTTTTGAGCATCCCGGGTTGGATTTCTGGGGCATCCTTCGGGCCACCTGGACTAATCTCAAACGCGGCGGAAAAGTTGAAGGAGCGAGTACCATCACGCAACAACTCGCACGATCCTTGTTTCTCTCTCCAGAACGAACTTATCAACGTAAAATCCGTGAGCTGATCCTGGCCCTCAAGATGGAGTTCATCTTGAGTAAGAAACAGATTCTCGAGATGTATCTCAATCAAATCTACTTTGGTCATGGTGCTTATGGAGTCGGGACGGCTGCTCTCACCTATTTCGGGAAAGGCTTATCGGAAATCACTTTACCGGAAGGGGCATTTTTGGCCGGACTCCCAAAGGCCCCATCGACCTATTCGCCCTATAACAATCGGGCGTTATCCAAGAAGCGGCAAGAACATGTCTTAGGACGGATGGTTCAAGCCAACTATATTTCCGCGACTGAAGCGCAGGAGGCAGCCAGCACTTCTCTCTCGTTTCAGCGGCGATCAATCGAACGCATCGCCCCATATTTTCTAGAGGATGTTCGTCAACACCTGGTTAGACAATATGGCGAATCTATGGTCTATAAAGGTGGCATTCAAATCTTCACAACCTTGAACATGGATATGCAAAAAATAGCTGAACGAGCCGTGAAAGTAGGGTTGCGGAGGTTGGATAAGCGACAAGGATGGCGTGGGCCTCTTAGACATGAAGAACCCCCTATGATTCTCCCGGAACAATTACCCGATCAACTTCCCGCACGGGGAGAAATCGTTGAAGGTGTGGTGGTCACAGTTACCAAAGATGAAGCAACGGTTCTGGCAAATGACGTACTCGGCACGTTGCCTTTGAAATCGATGATATGGGCCAAACGCCGTCTGGCGAAAGAGATGCCGGTGACCGAAGCCGAGGAATTTCCGATTACTTCAGCCAAGCAATTACTCCGTCCTGGCGATGTGATTGAAGTTCGATTAACTCGCAAATCAAAGGGGAAAATTCGCTGGGCTCTGGAGCAAACACCACTCGTGGAAGGAGCCTTCATCGCCCTGGATCCAAGAACAGGGGCCATTCGGGCTATGGTTGGCGGTTATAATTTTGAACGGAGTCAGTTCAACCGTGCGGTGCTCTCGCTCAGGCAGCCAGGATCCGCATTTAAACCGATCATCTATGCCACTGCACTCAATGAAGGCATGACGCCTTCTACCATGGTTCTCGATGCACCGGTTGTGTACGAGCAGGAGGATCCTCTCAAAACGTGGAAGCCTGAAAACTATGAAAAGCGCTTTTTTGGACCGATAACCCTGCGCGAGGCTTTACGCCATTCTCGCAATGCTGCTACGGTTCGACTCCTGGATCAACTCGGTGTTCGAAAAATTACGGAATTTTCCAGGAACCTTGGGATTCGTAGTCCGTTAAGTCAGGACTTGTCGCTGGCATTGGGATCATCCGGTATAACTCTGGAAGAACTCACATCGGCTTACGGGATCTTTGCAAACCAGGGAATCGGACTTCGGCCCTATATGGTATCTATCGTCAATGATATAAACAATAAAACCCTGGAACAGCATTTTTTTGAACCTCGACAAGTGATCCCCAAAGAAACTGCATATTTGATCACTCACATGATGATGGATGTGATCCAAAGCGGCACAGGCAGAAAAGCCAGAAAAATCGGACGACCATTAGCGGGGAAGACGGGAACCACAAATAGCTTTAATGACGCATGGTTTGTCGGATTTGCCCCTAATTTAGCAGCGGGGGTATGGGTCGGATTCGACAATGTCGCGACTTTGGGAAAAGTTGAATCCGGAGCTCATGCGGCCCTTCCCATCTGGACGGCCTTTATGGCCAAAGCCCTTGAATCACTTCCCGTTCAAACATTTACTATTCCGGAGGGTATTCAATTTGCTGAAGTCGACTCTGGAACGGGAATGGTGGTCTCGGAACCTAC
>JAYWMS010000180.1:0-2704 GCA_035873215.1 Nitrospirota bacterium
ATCGAATGAAAAACCATGAGGTCTGGGCTGCTTCTTCTTTAGGGAAGGGAGGCAATAAAGTTTCGAAACTTAGATTTTTCCAGGAATCCACCTCCTCGGTGAACTTACTTAATATGACCATTCTCATCTAATAAGACATAAGTAGGGAAGGCCTTTATTCGAAAACCCCTCATCAGAGTTTTATCCTCATCATAAATAGTTGGAAAAACAAAGACATCGGCATGATCCTCGACATACTCCTGAACGTTGGATTCCGTATCAGAACCCCCAATGGAAACCACTTGGAACCCGGCTGGGTTTTCCCATTCGTAGAAATCCGCAAGCTTGGGTAATTCATCTTTACACACCCCGCACCAGGGGGCCCAAAACATCAACAACGCGGGTTCCCCTTCTAAGGAATAATTGGAAACCTCTTCCCCTTCAAGTGTGTAGGCATCAAACTCCGGGGCAGGCCTGTCACCCGCCCAGGCTGGACCAATGCCCAAAACACAACCTACCCCTATGACAATAACGAAAACAGAGCAAACCCAATATAAAAATTCGCCTCGTTGAGATTGTGGGGTGTTGGGACTTGGAATCATGGCATGACCTCTCGAAATTTTGGCAAGAACCTAAAACTCGACCTCTCCTGGCAATTGAAAGAAGTCTCGGCGAAAATCCAGTACGGCATTAAAAAGAATCAGGCTATCAGAGGAAAAAACCTCGTTACTTTTCGCTACGTTAATGTCAGACTATTGTCCTTTTTTATCCCTCTGGTTCCCTACCCAATGGGAGGGTCATTCTTCACTATATTCCTGGGCCTTTAGTCGATAAGAAATGGGCCTTTTGATTGATTGCCTCGCAGGGCTGATCCCTCTAAAATGCCCAATTCAGTGCTGATGCACATGCAATTCAATACCTAAGTATTTTTGCAACTATCATTGTTAGGTTTTAGACAATTCCAATGGAGGAACCCATGTCAGGACAGCCAGATATTATTTACACCAAAGTCGATGAAGCCCCCGAGCTGGCAAGTGGATCGTTTCTACCAATTATCCAATCCTTTGCCAAAACGGCTGGGGTGAACGTCGGCACGAAAGATATTTCGCTGGCCGGCCGAATCATCGCGCAATTCCCCGACAGACTGAAGCCGGAACAACGGCAACCCGATGACCTCGCCTTACTCGGTGAAATTGTCATGACACCAGAATCCAATATCATCAAGCTTCCAAATATCAGTGCCTCCCTTCCTCAAATCAAAGGGGCTGTGGCCGAATTGCAATCCCAAGGATATGCCATTCCCGACTACCCGGAAGATCCCCAAACTGATGAAGAAAAGGCCATCAAAGCCAAGTTGGACAAGGTCAAGGGTAGCGCAGTGAACCCGGTCTTGCGGCAAGGGAACTCCGATCGTCGGGCTGCGGTATCGGTCAAAAAATATGCCCAAAAACATCCGCACCGAATGGGCAAGTGGGCCAAAGATTCGAAGACCCACGTGTCGCATATGTCGGGTGGAGACTTCTTCGCCAACGAAAAATCGGAAACCATTTCTGATCAGAATGCGGGAACGGGGCGCATTGAATTTGTGGGCACGGACGGTACCACCAAAGTGTTGAAGGATAAGCTGAAGTTCGACAAGGGCGATGTCGTGGATGCTACGAAAATGAGTGCCAGCGCATTGCGCCAATTTTTCAAGGAACAAATGGTGGACGCCAAGAAAGATCCTAGTGTGTTGTTCTCGTTACATATGAAAGCCACCATGATGAAGGTGTCCGATCCCATCATCTTTGGGCATTGTGTCGAAGTGTATTTTGAAGATGTCTTTAAGAAACATGCTAAGACGTTTACTGAACTCGGCATCAACGCAAATAACGGGATAGGCGACGTGTACGCTAAAATTGGAAAACTACCCGAATCCCAACACAATGAAATTAAAGCCGATATTGCTGCCGCCTTAAAGAACGGACCCACTATGGCCATGGTGGATTCGGACAAGGGCATCACGAATCTGCATGTGCCGAGCGACATCATCATCGATGCATCCATGGCTGCGGCCCTCCGGACCTCAGGGAAAATGTGGGGACCTGATGGCAAAGAACATGATATGAAAGCCATGATTCCCGATCGCTGTTATGCCGGCATTTATCAGGCCGTCGTCGATTTTTGTCGAGAGAATGGCGAATTTAATCCGGCCACGATGGGAAGCGTACCCAATGTTGGTTTAATGGCACAACAAGCCGAAGAATACGGTTCGCATGACAAGACGTTTGAAGCACCAGGGGACGGGACGATCCGGATCATTGATGGTGCCGGCAAAGTGTTGTTGGAACAACAAGTAGAAAAAGACGATATCTTCCGCGGTTGCACAGTCAAAGATATTCCGATTCAGGATTGGGTAAAACTGGCCGTCAATCGAGCCAGAGCATCATCAACACCGGTGGTGTTTTGGTTAGATAAAAACAGAGGACACGATGCGCAGTTGATTGAAAAAGTGAACCGGTATTTAAAGGATCACGACACGAACGGCTTGGACATTCAAATCTTGCCACCGGTAGACGCCATGAAGCATTCCCTGCAACGTGCAAAAGATGGGAAAGACACCATTTCCGCCACTGGAAATGTGCTGCGGGATTATCTCACCGACCTCTTCCCGATTTTTGAATTGGGAACGAGTGCTAAAATGCTCTCCATTGTCCCATTGATTAACGGGGGTGGATTGTTTGAG
>JAYWMS010000226.1:0-14282 GCA_035873215.1 Nitrospirota bacterium
CAATTCATAATCCAGCGATGCATAGCCTTGTGTTCGAGATTTGAGTTGATCGTAAAAATCTAACACCATTTCATTCAAAGGCAGTTCATATATGAGCATGGTTCGAGTGGGGTCAAGATATTGCAAACTTTTTTGAATGCCGCGCCGCTCCTGACACAAAGCCATAATATTTCCCACATATCGTTCTGGGGCAATAAGTGTTGCCCGAATAAACGGCTCCTGTAATGTTTCAATTTGCTCGGGCTCTGGAAGCTTAGACGGATTATCAATCGTCAACACCTCCCCTTTGGTGGTCTTGACTCGATAGATCACGGTCGGGGCCGTACTGATTAATTCTAAGCCGTACTCACGTTGTAAGCGTTCCCGAATAATTTCCATATGGAGCAATCCGAGGAATCCACACCGGAAGCCAAAACCTAGGGCCAGTGACGTTTCGGGTTCATAGATAAACGATGAATCGTTGAGACGGAGTTTTTCAAGAGAATCACGCAAATTTTCATATTCGTCATTGTCTGTGGTGTATAACCCGCAAAAGACCAGGGGTTTCACCTCGCGATATCCCGGCAATGCCATATCCGTGGGTCTGCTGGCATCTGTCAGCGTATCGCCAATTTTAGTGTCTGAAACCTCTTTCATTCCGGCCACGACGTAACCGACTGCCCCCGCACTTAATTGGGCGGTTTTTGATCGTTTTGGGGTAAAGATTCCGACCTCCGACACTTCGAAGGTGCGCTGATTCGACATCAACAGAATCTTTATGCCAGGCTTCACGACCCCCTCAAAAACCCGCACAAGCACGATCGCTCCCTGATAGCTGTCAAACCAGGAATCAAAAATGAGTGCCTTCAGAGGGGCATCGTGGTCTCCTTTTGGAGGAGGAATCTTTTGGACTACGGCATTTAAGACATCATCAACCCCAATCCCCTCCTTTGCACTCACATGTAAGGGTTCGACAATATCTAAGCCCAACACATCCACAATTTGCTGAGTAACCCCGTCGACATCGGCACTGGCGAGATCAATCTTGTTAATGACGGGCAGAATGATCAGATCATTGGAGATGGCCAAATACGCATTGGCGATGGTCTGCGCCTCTACCCCTTGAGTGGCATCGACCAAAAGAAGTGCACCTTCGCATGCGGCTAGGCTGCGAGACACCTCGTAGGTAAAGTCGACGTGGCCAGGAGTATCGATAAGGTTCAATTGGTAGGTCTGCCCGTCGTGGGCCTTGTACGACGTCGTGACGGCATGGGCTTTGATGGTAATACCGCGTTCGCGTTCGAGATCCATATCGTCCAGGATCTGTTCACGAGCTTCACGCGCCGTCACGGCTCCGGTCAATTCCAAAAAGCGGTCGGCTAAAGTGGATTTCCCGTGGTCTATATGGGCGATGATGGAAAAGTTTCTGGTTCGGGAGAGTTTGTTCATCTTCAAAACGAATTCATTGATTTTATTTGTGTTTTGTCGTCTTGTCAAAAAAATCTTTAGGTCCCTATAATCCGGCTACTTTCACGCTTGCACGCTCCCCGTTAAAACACATTATGGGGGGATCATGGTTTTATGGAAAGGACGAAACGCTTAGATTGATCATATCCACTAGATATTTTTCGATTTCTTCGTAAGTCTTTGATAAAGCAAAGGTGCTCGTCCAGACATGGCGGCCAGCCAGAACGTGTTCCTTCTTATGATAATTGAAACTGAAAAAAATTTATTGGAAAAGTGGATTCAAGGGTAACATTTCCTCATGCCCAAGTCTTGGAAACATAAAAAGCCCACCCCCGTTACTCCTTCCCCTCAACAACTCTCGAAATGGGATCGAAAATATGTCTGGCACCCTTTCACGCAAATGCAGGAGTGGGAAGCACTGGAACCTCTCATCATTGAAAAAGCGAAAGGTTCGTATGTTTGGGACATTAAGAATAATAAGTACTTGGATGGAGTGTCTTCTTTGTGGGTGAACCTGCATGGACATAGGCATCCGGCAATTGATCGCGCGATTCGAGACCAACTGAACAAAGTCGCGCATTCCACACTCTTGGGATTAGCCAGTCCTCCATCAATTCTTCTGGCAAAAGAATTGGTTAAGCTGGCGCCTAACGGTCTCACCCATGTTTTCTATTCTGATGATGGGTCCACAGCCGTTGAAGTGGCTTTGAAATTGGCCGTCCAATACTGGCAGCAGCAAAGTCCACCAGCAAAAAAAAAGGGAAAGTTTATTAGACTCGATCTGGCGTATCATGGCGATACAGCGGGCAGTATGAGCGTAGGCGGGGTGTCACTCTTTCATGAACGGTTTCGTCCCCTTCTCTTTCCATCAATTTCTATTGATGCGCCCTATTGTTACCGATGCCCTCTGAAGTTGAATTACCCCTCTTGCCATACAGCCTGTATCGATCCCTTAGAAGCCACACTAGCTAAGCGACATAGCGAAATAGCCGGGGTTATCATTGAGCCAATGATCCAAGCTGTTGCCGGGATGATTACTTCCCCGCCTGGCTTTCTCAAAACCGTTAGAGATCTCTGTACGAAATATAATATTTTGATGATCGCGGACGAAGTCGCCACGGGTTTTGGCCGAACGGGAAAAATGTTTGCGTGCGAACATGAGAAGGTCACGCCCGATCTTCTGGTACTCTCGAAGGGCATCACTGGTGGGTACCTTCCGCTGGCAGCCACGTTGACCACAGAAAATATCCACCGGGCGTTCCTAGGGGACTATGGAGAGTTTAAGCATTTTTTTCACGGGCATAGTTACACAGGCAATGCTCTTGGGTGTGCTGCGGCTCTTGCCAATTTACAGGTTTTCAAGGATGAGCGAACATTAATGCGTTTAAAAAAGAAGATCGCTTTTCTGAAAAAACTGTTGAAACCACTCGTCACACTTCCACATGTTGGAGATATTCGCCAGATTGGCATGATGGTTGGGGTAGAGCTCGTTAAGAATAAAGAATCGAGTAAGCCTTACCCGTTAACTGATCGTATGGGTCACCATGTTGCCATGGAATGCCGAAACCGAGGGCTACTCATTCGTCCTATTGGGAATGTCGTCGTTCTAATGCCTCCCTTGAATATTTCGGATAAAGATCTTCATCAAATGGTAGATATACTCATGAAGTCTATTTCTTCAACGAATTCGCTTTCCTTCGAGTAAACAGACACCTTCCACCTATGGATTTAATCTCCTTTTCCCCCTCAACAATTATCTCACCACTTCACATTCGCTACGTTGACCCATTTTGATCTTGCCTTAAAAATGGCCTGCCTTTATGTACCTGGGTTGTTAATTTTGGGGAATGAAGACTCTTGATCCAGCTCAAGACTGAATGAGCACGCCTACCAATTCCACACTAGCCATACGTATCTAAAAGAGTACAATATTTATAGAGTTGAAATTTTTAATCTGAGAAAGGGTTGGGTATGCGCAAAATTTGCATTCTTGGTGGAGGAAAAATTGGCTCACTAATAGCAACGATGTTGGTCGAGTGTGGAGAGTACCAAGTCTCACTGGCCGACATGGACTATGACGTGGCTGATCGTCTTAAAAAGGAAATCGATCACGATCAATTACATGTATCCGTGGTCGATGTTTCGGATGCTACTGCGCTCAAGAATTTTTTGGAATCAGCGAAACCGCAAGGCATCATCTCTAGCTTACCCTTCTATTGCAATCCCCTCGTCGGCGAGGTTGCTCGTTCCTATAAGGCTCACTACTTCGACCTGACTGAGGATGTTGAAGTCACACGAAAGATTAAGAAGGTCAGTCAGGGTGCAGAATCTGCATTTGTGCCGCAATGTGGTTTAGCCCCAGGTTTTATTAGCATTGCGGCACATAATTTAATGACACATTTTGACAAGGTCGATACGGTGAAGATGCGGGTGGGCGCGTTGCCCGTCAACCCTAGCAATGTATTGAAATATTCGTTGACTTGGTCAACGGATGGGCTAATCAATGAATACGGCAATACCTGCTATGGCATCGTGAATGGACAAGAAGTTCCCTTACAGCCTTTGGAAGGTTATGAAACCATAGAGATTGACGGACTTCTGTATGAAGCCTTTAACACCTCCGGCGGACTGGGGACTTTAGCCGATACCTACGCTGGTCAAGTCCAGACCATGAACTACAAGACGCTGCGCTATCCTGGTCATTGTGAAAAAGTGCATCTGTTGATGCAGGATCTGAAACTCAATGACGACCGTGACACGCTGAAGCGTATCCTGGAAAGTGCCGTGCCCAAAACCTTGCAGGATGTCGTGATTATTTATTCTTCAGTGACAGGGTTACGAAAAGGCGAATTGTTTGAAGAGAATTATGTCCAGAAGATCTATCCCTGCATGATCGCTAAGAAGTTGTGGTCGGCTATTCAAGTCACAACGGCTGCAGGCATGTGTAGTATAGTCGATCTTGTATTTCAAAAGCCTGGCAAATATCGTGGCTTTGTCACACAAGAAAACTTTGATCTCCGTTCCATTCTAGACAATCGCTTTGGAAAATTTTTCGATCCGGAGCAATCATGACCACGATATCCACTAATCATGTTGTGCATTCGGCGCAAGCATTGCATGTGTTAGATGAACTTGGACTCAGTGCGACGAATGCGGGTGTTGGTTCAGGAACAAACACCTGGCGTTCAACGTCGGCTGAAGGAATTTTCGAATCCGTGAACCCCACCAATGGACAGGTGTTGGCTCAAGTAACTCGATGTTCAGCACAGGATTATGAGTGGTTGATTCAAGAATCTCACAAGGCGTTCCTCGAATGGCGAACGGTGCCAGCGCCTAAACGTGGCGAAATAGTGCGTTTGATCGGTGAAGCCTTGCGTGCCAAGAAAGATGCACTAGGCTCTTTGGTGTCCCTTGAAGTGGGTAAAATCAAAGCCGAGGGCGATGGCGAAGTTCAAGAAATGATCGACATGGCTGACTTTGCAGTAGGGCAATCTCGAATGCTCTATGGACTGACTATGCCATCGGAGCGTGCGCAGCATCGGATGGCTGAGAGTTGGCATCCAATTGGAGTGGTCGGGGTCATCTCTGCCTTTAATTTTCCCGTGGCAGTGTGGGCCTGGAATGCATTTTTAGCTGCGATTGCCGGTGATACCGTTGTCTGGAAACCTTCACCGAAAGCCCCTCTTTGTGCATTAGCGGTTCAACACATCTGCAATCAGGTTATTGAACAACATGGCATTCCGGGAATATTTTCAGTGTTTTGCACGGACCAGGTGGAATTGGCGCAACGAATGGTCGATGACGAACGGATGCCCCTCATCTCCTTTACAGGTTCTGTACCGGTTGGTCGTCATGTTGCCAAGGCAGTTGCTCATCGGTTTGGTCGGTCACTTTTAGAACTGAGTGGGAATAATGCCGTAATTATTGATGAAACGGCGGATTTGGAAATAGCCATTCCGGGTATTGTCTTTGGCGCTGTGGGCACGGCCGGCCAGCGATGTACGACGACCCGTCGGTTGTTTGTCCATGAGTCACGATTCGACGAAATCGTCCAGCGCCTCATCAAGGCATATCAGCAGGTGCAAGTTGGAGATCCGTTAGACACATCGGTCTTAATGGGTCCGTTGATTGATGAGGGTGCACAACTGAATTTTCGTCGAACCCTAGAGGAGGTTGTGCTGGAGGGAGGCAAAATTCTCTGCGGTGGAAACCTTTTGGATCGGCCTGGGTATTTTGTTGAACCAACGATTGTTCAAGCCAAGAATCAGTACAAGGTTGTCCAGCAAGAAACATTCGCGCCCATTTTGTATGTCATGCCATTCCAACAACTTGATGAGGCCATCGAATTACAGAATCAAGTGCCGCAGGGGTTATCGTCTGCCCTCTTCACCTTAAACCTTAGACATGCCGAACGGTTTTTATCAGCCCAAGGCAGTGACTGTGGCATTGCGAATATCAACATCGGGACCTCGGGTGCTGAAATTGGTGGGGCTTTCGGTGGAGAAAAAGAAACGGGAGGAGGTCGGGAGGCCGGGTCTGATTCCTGGAAAGCGTACATGCGACGGCAAACCAACACCATCAACTGGGGGACGGAATTACCGTTGGCCCAAGGCATTACATTCGACTTAAATTAACAGCAAGGGAATGACCTCATCGGCCTTGGAGGATGAACCATGGGCATGGAAAACCATATAGAAGAAGCCATCTCCCGGTATACGAATGAATACGTGTCGAAAAATAAGGCGGCTGCCATTATCCGCGAAGCACTCGAAGAGATCGGTATTGGGCTGTTTCCTGTATTAGACCATATCACTGTTCGGACGATGAATATTGACGCTCGGGCTGAAGAGTTTGTTCACCTTGGGTACGAATACTCTGAAACGCTACACTATGATGACTGGTGGGCCAAAGTCTATCGTGCACCTGGATGCCCCGCCCTCTTTATCGACCAGGCCTATGATGACGAGCGGGGGAAGACCAGCATCATACCAGCGTGGGTCAATCAATTCGGTGACAAGACCCTTCATCACATTGCCATCCTGGTGGCCGACATTGAGAATAGCATCAAACAGCTAACGGTGAAGGGTGTGACGCTGGCCGGACAGATTGTCGGTGAACGCGGTGGCGATTTGCGGCAGATTTTTTCCGTACCCGAACAAGTTAATGGCAAACCATTTTCAGTTCTGGAACTGACTGAGCGTCACAGAGGTTATCAAGGGTTTTCGCCTCCTCAAGCCAACAGCCTAATGCAATCCACTGTGGCTGTCTAACCAGATTCCTGAATCGAGTTTCTTTCCCTGTTTGTGATTCGTCCTCTAAAACTTCCTCACGCTCTTACTTTTGAGAAAAACCGTTTTCAAACACTCTCCACAGATACATGAACATTGACCACCCCCGGTTTATCTTTTCAATTTAGCTCTTGCCCAGGCACAGCGATGCTGGACTTCTCCGGCTATTCATGAATCGAAATAAGCTCCTTCCACCCAGATTTCTTGAATTATTATAACCCTCAGAATATACCCCCAAACTACCCGTTTTTTTATTCCAATCAAGGTACTTCCCGTTCTTTTTACTTATTCGTAGATGTGACGGTCCCTGGTAAAACAATATCCCCTCCAATATATGTTTTTCTTCTTCATTATCCCTTCCTGGCTCACCTTGGCTTCGAATACTCCAATGTACCATTTCAGCACGTCTATTGTGCCCATAAGAATTCGAAATGTCGTCCGATAAGTGCAGTATCTTACACCTTACGATTATGTTTTGTCGCTAACAACCAAAGGAGATTGCCATGCAGAGTTCTCGTGGATTTCGTCGCACCTGTGCAGTATTAGGTCTGGCCATGTTTTGTACTTTTGGATTTGCCGATCTTGGCCTGGCAAAGGGAAAGAAAAAGAGCGCGCGAAGGGCGAACACCGAAAAATCAATTTATAGCTCCATCGTTCAGGTTGCGCCGAAGAAGGGCTATATCATGGTGACCAACGATAATAATGTTATTTGGGTTCAAGCTTCCAAGGCTGCCAAACCTCACGTCAAAGAACTTCCTGTTGGAGAAATGATTGACATCAAGGTGCAAATGCGAGGCAGAAAAAAACCACCGTTGTTGAAATCATGGAAATTAGTCAGTGGTGAATCGCGTTGTAAGAATTTTAACGGAAAGAAATGCTCACGCTAAGCGTGGGTTTCAACCATGAACTTGATTGCTGTTCGGGATTAAAACCCCACAGATTAAAGGAGAATCCGATGAAAGTGTTTCAATCATCCAAATCTCTCTTGATCGGTGGTGTGTGTATTGCTATTGCCTGTGCCTCGACGATGATCTCATGTACAGGTGGTCCAGACCACACTCCATCTTCAATAGTCCAAAAATGGCTGAGTGTCTATCCGAAAGACTTAGCTCAAGCTGTCACAATCACGAGTTGGGGCATGCGGGATGGACTCTCTGCAGAAAAATGGATTGATCGCATCAAAATGACGATGGGCGAGTTTCAATACATTGAGGGCAGTGTGGTTTCTGAGGAAATCACGAAAGACAAGGCCAAGGTTATCGTCGATGCGAAAATCACCTCAGTTCTTGGCGAACAAAATCAACGTGAACAATTCACCTTGAGCATCGTGGAAAATCGTTGGGTCATCGACGACCGGTCAGTCGTCATGGTCCTCCCATCTCTTCCAGACTTCTCTTGATATCAATGACCTGCGGCTACTACCGATTGGCAATTCGGCGGCAGCACGGTCATAGGATTGCTTGAGGGGTCCCACCATACTTACAGTATTCCCATCCAGATTGGGTCGATCATGTTCCGAATATATGATCGACCCAACAGGGGCACTGCCAAGGGGCTCAATTCCAAATAATTTTCATTAGAAATCTTTCGTAGATCCTTTCACCACGATCTGGAAGTATCATTCTCCAGCTCCAGCCCATTAACGTCTTTACCCATTCCACCTTTCGTCCTCAAATGAAAGGCTAACCACGATTATGTGGTGCCGAGAGGTCTAGATCGGGACCAAGAGGAACGATGCGCGTGGGATTGATATCATCGTGAGTGACGTAATAGTGCCGCTTGATATGATCGAAGTTCACCGTATCAGCAATACCCGGGATTTGATAGAGGTCTTTGAGATATCCGAAGAGGTGGGGATAATCTACGATTCTCCGAATGTTGCATTTGAAGTGGCCAAAATACACTGCATCAAAACGAATTAACGTGACAAACAATCGCCAATCGGACTCGACAGGTTGAGATCCCAACAGATACCGCTGTTGAGACAACCGCTCTTCTAATTGATCAAGTGAGTGGAAGAGACGCTGCACCCTTTTCTCATACACGTTTTGTGATGTGGCAAATCCAACTCGATACACGCCATCATTCACCGTCTCATAGAGATCCGCATTCAAGACATCAATTTTGTCATGCAAACCTTGAGGATAGAGATCAAGACCACTTTGTGTGAATTGATTAAATTCATGGTTAAACATGCGCATGATGTCGTCATCGGAGTTGGTGACTATGCATTTGCTTTGGACATCCCATAACACCGGGACCGTTACTCGTCCTTGATATGTCGGGTTGGTTGCGATATAGGCCTCCCGCAGAAAAGCAAACTCATTGATCGGATCGGTGGAATGACCAGGTCCATCGCGAAAAGCCCAACCCTGATCATCACGAATGGGATCAACGACGGTCATTCCGATGACGTCTTCCAGCTGCTTGAGTTTCCGCACAATAATGGTTCGATGTGCCCATGGACAGGCCCATGACACATACAAATGATATCGTCCCTGTGCTGAGGGAAATTTTGAGCGCCCAGTTGCCGTTACCCACTCACGAAACACATCACCCTGACGCGTAAACTCCCCATCAGCAGTCTGCTCATCCGGAAATTGCGGAACGGTCATGATTAAGGTCCTTAAACTACGATCTCAGGCTGTATGAAAAGGCCATTCAGTCCATCCAAGGATAAGCTCTGCAAGTTGTAAATAGCCTTCGCTGCTTGGATGAGCCCCATCATACAGACTGACCTCCTTCATCCATATGGTGTTGTTTAATAATGACTCGACCACTGAGAGGTAGGGTACGTGCCTGGCTGCGGCGATTTGCCCATACATCTCTGAGAGATCTTGAATGTGCGCATTGTGCATAGTGTCTTCCACCGGCGGTGGTCCAATCACGAGGGCATGACATTGCGATTGCGTTGTTTCAAGTAGACGCTGGAAATTCTCACGACTTTCTATCGTACTGATTCGAGGAGTGTCATTTTCAATTATGACGTCATTGACACCAAAGGAAAATACCACATAGTGTTGAGTTTCACCCGGAAAACGAGGAAGACATTCATGTTTCCAGCGTGCCAAGACCTCTCGACTGGTATCACCACGCACTCCCAGGTTATAAGCCGTCACTTGCCATCCTGTATGGTGCGCATGGGCGATCACCTGCCCCACCCATCCTAGTCCGCGAGGATCGCCTGTTCCATGGACGAAAGAATCGCCGACAAAACAGAGCCGATAATCATCTACCCGATTGTCTTGCCTATTCATATCAGCCGTTTGAGCTTACGACCTCCTGCAATCGAAAAACCTTGGTGTTCGTAAAACCTGAACGTTTTTTCAAAAACAGGAAGCGGGGGCGTGGTGACCTCCAGCCGTCTCCAACCTTTATTCCGCGCATGCACGATGGAGTGATCCAACAGCAACCGGCCAACACCCTGAGATCGAGATTCCGGTCGCACATAGAACTCTGGAATAGTACCAATAACGCCTTCTGCATAAAGGGCATAGCTTTCGCACAAGGTAATAAAGCCTAAAACGTGCTCGGATTCTGGCGTTACGGCAACAAAAGCTACATATGTGTCTCGAAGCAACCATTCCTCCAGTCGTTCTTTTATGGAAACTAAATCAAGACGAAAATGCGGATCGCCAGTGTTAGTCATGATTTCGGATAATAAATCAATCACAAGCATTGCAATGGAACTGCTATCTGATGGAGATGCCTGACGGATTTCTGTATTCATGTGGGACATTTTGATTTTGAGATGACCAAATAAGACTACATGAGACAGAGTGAACGACAGGCACCAGTTAGGAAGCTGTTTCACTCCGTCAAAAGCTGAAAATTACAGCGTCTCAGAAATGGTCTTTAGTATTTCTAACCCTCGTTCAAACATGGGCACTACCATCGAGTCCATCCTCAGGGTCAAATACCCTCCAAAAACCTGGGTCGTCATATCACCTTTTATGCTCCAGAATACGTCATTAACATTACTTGGAGTCTAATACACAGCCGCCCAACACTGATGGGTGCCTTGATCAAAGAACAAGTTGTATTCGATTCCTTGTGTTGATGAACACATCGTCAGGGTCAGTGAGCCATCACCTTCCGTTCCAACCCAGGGTTGACTGGAACCGAGTCCTGATGTTTTTCCACCTGGAATGGTCACAAGACTTCGATCTTCCTCTTTCCAAGGTCCCCACTTCTCCCATTTCCCCAGATCGCCAACGAACCCATGAATTCGCTCAGGATCCGCGTGAATCGTCACCGTTCGACTGATTTGATAATATGTTGGCAAGAACAGGCCTATCACCGCCAACACCAGTAGCAAACAAAGCAGGATGAGGGCTATTCGCTTTGCAGAGGTCTTCATATTTCACATATCCTATCAGGCTAAGGACATGATTGGGAGCCGGACATCTAATACTATTGCCCAAAATGAATCTGGAGTGTTCCTTGCGTGTTTTGGGAAAGGACAGTCAAAACCGATTTGGAAAGAGGAGTGGGTATGGAATTCAATGACAAGACGATACGAGCCAAACAAAAGATGGCGCAACATCGACGCGAAATCTCCGGACGTGAGGTTGATGAAGACTACCAAGACGAACGTCTCCCGCCTGGCCAACATATCGTGAACAATTGGCCGGTGTTGGACTTGGGCTATAAACCGGGTATAGGGTTGGAAGACTGGAGATTGGAAATCGATGGTCTCGTTCAGACATCGGTCACCTGGAACTGGGAGGATTATCAGGCCCAACCACAAAGCGCCTTTGTTTCCAATTTTCATTGTGTCACTTCCTGGAGCCAATTTGAGATGCAATGGCTGGGTGTGAGTTTTCGACATTTGATGTCCCTCGTTATGCCCCAACCGGAAGCCAAATTTGTACTCTTTGAATCTTATGATGATTACACGACAAATCTACCTTTATCAGTGTGTGATGATGACGATGTGTTTCTGGTCCATTCCTGGAATGCCAAACCTTTGTCAAAGGACCATGGCGGACCAGTCCGCATGATCATTCCTAAACGATATGCCTGGAAAGGCGCAAAATGGGTCAAGAAGATCACGTTTGCTGCAGTTGATCAAAAAGGATTTTGGGAAGTTCGGGGCTATTCGAACACCGCACTGCCCTGGGAAAATGATCGATATGGCTAATCAACCACAGTTGTGGCCATTGCCTCTTTATCCGCTTTGCTGATGGGTCCTCTCACTCCTTGGTTTTGACCATCAGGTATGGCCGGAAGGTCTTTGTTCGAAACCAACCATTAAAAATGTGATGCCACCACATCGCTTGACCGTCACAAAAATTGAATTGTACCCGATGGATCTCCCCATGAAGGATCCGTTTGTCGTCGCGACCGGACAAATGGTCACAACTGAGACGTTGTTTGTGCGTGTGACTCTTGAAGGTGGTCACATGGGATATGGGGAAATTGCACCTTTTTATGACATTAGTGGAGAAAACCGAGAATCTAGTCTGACGATCACGAAAAAACTGGCAGCATATCTTTTGGGAAAGCGAGCGGATCACTTCCGTAAACTAGCCAATGCATTTAAGGAAATGGCGCCTGATAGTCCTGCTGCTCGATGCGGTGTAGAAATGGGGTTGTTGGACGCTTTATGTCATAGCCTATTAATTCCATTATGGGCATTATGGGGAGGAGCAGATGTCCGACCACGAGAAACCGACGTAACGATTCCAATCATGGAAGCTGAACCTATGCTGGCATTGGCTCGGCTATGGTATAATCAGGGATTTCGTATCTTTAAAATGAAGGTCGGTCGAGATCTCGATCATGACGTTCAACGACTGGAAGAGTTGCATCGAACCCTTCCCGACATCACATTTGTCGTCGATCCGAACCAAGGTTTTTCAAGGGAACAGGCAGTGTTCTTTGCAAAAGGTGCTGAGCGCGTCGGCGCGACAATTGTACTATATGAGCAACCCCTTCATAGAGGAGACATAGAGGGGCAGGCTCAATTGCGGCAGTCCTTGAACATTCCCATTGCCGCCGATGAAACAGCACGCACCGTTGAGGACGTCCGAACCATCCACCATCACCAGGCGGCTGATTACGTCAATATCAAAATTATGAAGAGTGGCGTGATTGAGGCTATGGATATGGTAGTAACGGCCAAGTCGCTTGGCTTACGATTGATGATTGGGGGCATGGTGGAAACCAGAATGGCCATGGGGTGTTCGTTTAGTTTAGTTTTAGGACTGGGTGGATTCGACCTATTGGACCTCGACACTCCCCTGCTTTTAACAGAAGACCCCCTGAAGGGTGGCTATCGTTATCATGGACCACACCTTGAGCCATGGGAGACTGACGGACTTGGCATCAGCATGGATTGGGAAGGAACTTCAATCCAACTCGAATAGCATCAGCTGGCTTGACTCACATGATATCTTGGCCAAGCTACTTTGGGCCTGTGACAGACACCCTTGACGAATTTCTTCGTTACGGCTACCCTCGATTGTTGCCCGCCTAGTAAACTTAGTATATTCAATTAGTGAAAGTTTGAAACTGAATCATAATCAGGCAACTTACAGTATACTTTTGTTACGTTTTGGGTCTCCCGAATTACAATTCCCCTAAATTTGCAGGTCTTGATTTCTTCACCCCTCCCGAAAATTTTTTTTGGTTCAGAAACTGTCCTTTTCCGAGGCAAGTCATAAATGCGGAGTAGAAACACCTCTGAATGCCGACTTTTTTATGGCCTTGCCCATGTGTTGGAGATCTCATTCCTTCTCGTTCTCTGCTCAACTTCATTGACACTGGCAAACATGGGTGCCTCGGACGCTTCCCCCCTTGATCCGGAATCGGTACTCCGATTAATAGTCAAAGCCAACGCCACCAAAGACCTTGCTACAATGAAAGCTTATATGGGGGAAAAAGAGTATATGCTGGGGTATACGATTGGCGGACGGAAGTTTACGAATTGGGATGACTTTGCTTTTGCCATGCAGGATGAATTCGATTCCGTTTTTCGGTTGACCATGCCCATCACTGCTTTGCAGATCTGGCAAAACGGTCCAGTCGCGTGGTTTTCCATGGAACTCGATTATATTAGAGAAATTGAAACGGATAAGGGAATTACCAAGACCGTAATTCCCTTGCGAGAGACCGGCGTCTTGGAGCTGAAAGACGGAAAATGGCTCCTACTTCTTTGGCATGAATCACTGCAGAACGCCATACCACTCATGTCGCAACGGGCAACCTCTCCAAACTCCACTAGCACAACTTTCTATAGTCAAACTTCAATTCCCGCCCAACGGGAGCTCAACTTGGGCGGGTTTTGGGATATTCAAGAAGAAGATAAAAGCTATACCGCTTCACTGGACTCGAATGGTAATGGTACGTATACCTGGAAGGAAGGTCGCCTCCAGACCACTGAAATTAAGGGACGATTGTGGTCTGGACATTGGGGCCAGACAGGCAATGACCGAGAAGGAGATTTTGAAGTACTCCTGTCAGAAGATTTTGCTTCTGCTGAAGGGGTGTGGTGGTATACTCGTGTCGGTGACCGAAAAAACATCCCTCCCCGAATGCACGGTG
>JAYWMS010000264.1:0-7897 GCA_035873215.1 Nitrospirota bacterium
GCCGAGGAGGTTGCCGCGGAGGTTGCCGCTACGGAGAGTGAGCCTGCGGGAGGTGAAGCGGCTGGAGAGGCTCCAACAGAAGAAGCCTCAACAGAAGAAGTCCCAACTGAAGAAGCCCCAAAGTAACACCTGGGAAATGTAAATTTTTACTGGTGAAATGACAAAAAGGAGGGCCACGACCCTTGAAAACCTTAACCCGCAGTCTTTTCATATTTCTAGGACTTGTGATTGGGGGAGCGGCTATTGCGTATGCTCAGGCTCCACCTGCCCCTGCTGCGGAGTTTCCTTTTATCGGGAATCGGACTGGGGTCTGGATCGTGGCTCAGATGCATATTCTCTTTGCCGCGTTCATTTTAGGTGCTCCCATCTTTGCCGTCGTCTCTGAGTGGCTGGGCTATAAAAATCAGGATCCCAAATACGATCGACTGGCTAAAGAAGTCACGAAGGTGACCGTCATACTGTATAGTATGACGGCTCTCACCGGTGGATTGTTCATTTTTGTTCTTCTCGGGACCTACCCTGATTTCACCACCTGGTTCATCAAGCACTTCTTTTTAGTGTTCGCGGTGATCTATCCACTGTTGTTCATCCTGGAAACGATCATTTTGTATGCCTATTTTTATTCTTGGGATTCCATGAAGGGCCCAATGAAAGCCCGGCATATTGCCCTTGGCGTGCTCTTGAATATCGTGGGGACCACCACGCTGTTTGTCATTAACGGCCCAACCTCCTTTATGAATACCCCAGTAGTGGCTCAAGAAGGTATGAGTATTTTTCAAACCATGGAAGTGGCCTCTTTGTGGGATAAGATAGCCAATTATAGTTGGATGCCATTGAACCTCCATCGGCTGGTCGGGAATGTGACCTTTGGGGGATTTATCGCCGGTTTAATCGCCGCATATATGTATATGAGATCAAAAACCGAGGAAGATCGAGCCTACTATGATTGGATGGGTTTTGTCGGGAACTTAATCGGTGTGGGGGCGCTCCTGCTCCTTCCATTCATGGGTTATTTGTTGGCCTATGAACTCTGTGACTATGATGCATCAATTTGTCCATACATGATGGCCGACCAGCTCTCGATGTTCTTTGAAATGCAGGGTGCGATGGTTGGTCTCATCTTCTTGGCCAGTAATTATTATATCTGGCTCAGTATGAAGCGGATTGAAGGAGTAGAAAAAGTTCGGATATCCGGATTGGTCATGTTGGCCGTGATTGCGATGCCGGCTGTCATGGGCATCGCATGGAAAATGTTTCCGCCGCCTGAATGGCAGTCCTTGATATTTTTAGCCGCTCTTGTGGTCCTTCCTCCCATCCTGAGTCGATTGCCTGGTCTTCGATTTACTGTGTCGGCTTTCACCATGATTAAAGTTGGATTCTTGATGATTGTGGTCGCGGATGCTATCTGGATGACCCCCCATGGGTTCGTTCCTACTCAGGCTTTGGCCACCGAAGATTTGGAGTTGCCTTCATGGGCGAGTGAGTTAGCCCTCATGCCTGCCAAGAACGCGGCAGCCTTTACTTTGGTGTATCTAACGATTGTGAATTATATTTTGTACAATCGGGCCATTCGACAGGGGACGATCATCTGGGGAAAAATCGATTTTGCTTCGCAGTTTGTGCTGATCTTCTTGGCATTCAGTGCGATCTGGACCATGGGTTTAATGGGGACGGTGCGATCCCTGACTCGGAAATACTACCATGTCTATAACTTATTGCCTGACTTTACCGCCGAATCTTTTACGCCTACATTGGCCTATTCGGCGTGGTGGATAACAGGATGTACTATCCTGTTCTTTTTGGTGGTCAGTTTTGCCATCGTGGTTACGTTGAGGCCTGGGTCTCAGAAGATGGCGATTCCACAGCAAGCTGGAGCCGTTCCTGCTGGAGCAAAGTAATGGACTTTGGAGAACAAACATGGCTGAGCAAAGTTTGACGCGGAACATCATGAAAAAAGGTGGCATCGGGGTCCTCGTTGGAGTGATCTTGGTGGTGGTGGCCAAGGCGACTCATTTCCCTGAAGTGTTTCAAATCATGTTCTTCTTGTATGCACTGCTTGGGGCATTTGTTTTTATCCTCCTAGATGCTCCATCAATGAACAGGTTGGAAGGAGTGAAGGCTATCATTGGCCTGCTCGTTTTCTATGTCGTCTGTTCGATGGTGTACATCGGAGGGGCCAGAGCGCTTCCGCAGTATGATCCTGAAATTGAAAAAGGAAAAATCGACAAAATTTTGGCGAAACGATTCGCACTCACTCAGCAAGGACAAGCAGAAGAGTTGATTCGTCAAGCGAAGGCCTTAAATGAAAAGGCCGATGCCATTTCAAAACAACTAGCATCTTTGGGTGGCGGGGCAAAGGTGGCGATTGAAGCTCCGACGAGTGGAGGAAGTGCGGCATCAGGAGACCTTGTTGCGCTGGGAAAAGAACAGTGGGAACTTCAGGAATGTTATAACTGTCACAAGTTATATGGCCTGGGCGGGAAAAAACGCGGGCCGAAAATGGATAATATCGGAAATCTCATGACCCCTGAACAATTGAAAGAAAAAATTCTGTATCCCAAGACGTGGAAAGCCGAAGGGTTTGATAAGCAGTACAAGAAAGGCAAAATGCCAAACAAATATAGAGATCTGATGTTCGATGAAGAAGTTGAAGCTCTCGTGGCTTTTCTCGCGACGCTCAAAGATACCTCGGTCGACACGCCGAAGCCCATCAAAATGAAATAAACCTCAACAAGGTCTTTGTCATCTTATGCAACCGAAGTTGACAGCAAAAGCCCGGTGTTCTGACGGGGAAGTTGGAAAAGTTTCCAAGGTCATTGTCGATCCACTGTCGCATGAGATCAGTCATGTCGTGGTCCAAGAGTCCAATGGCCAAAGGTTGGATCGGGAAGTGCCGATTGCGCAAGTTCAGGAAGTGCTCAATGAGGAGGAGATTACCCTTCGCTGTTCTTCAGCAGAGTTTGCACAGTTTCCAGTCCTTGATCGCGATCGGTATGTCACGATCAAAGATGTTGAGATTGCACATTTAGAAGATAATCTCCATGTGGAGCCTGGTGAAGTCCTTGTTCCCTACCCTCGGCTTGAGCATGGCGTTCCTCGTCGAAGTTTCTTTGCGAATATGACCCATGCCATCGGAGCGTTAATCGCATTACCCTTAGTCTTCCCGGTATTAAAGTATGTGATGAAGCCCATGTACCGCCCTTTTGATAATCAGTGGTTCCCGGTCGGGAATGTCAAAAAGATCAAAAAAGAAAACATTGGCTATCAATTTAAGTTTAGGAGAGGGTTTAAAGAAGCGTTCATGCCGGAACAACAGATTGAAAAGAATATTTGGGTGGTGAAGGCGACGCCTGAAGTCCAAAAAGCTGTATACGGTGGGAAAAATAAAACGTTTCATGACAACAAGGGGGACGTGGTTTGGGTGAATAAACACAATGTCCCCTACATTGGATTCTCCGGAAAATGCCCCCATTTGGGATGCGGCTACAAGTGGCGAAGGACAAAGAATTACCCAGATGGAGTGTTTTTATGTCCCTGTCATTTGAGTCTTTACGATGAAGCCGGAAAAGTGATTGATGGTCCGGCTCCGAGAGCGTTGGATGTCCTGCCCATGGAGGTCAATGCGGCCGGGGACGTAAAAATTATCGATATCGAATATAAAGCTGGTGTGAAAAAACAAATTCGACTCCTGTAACCTTTTTTTGTAAGGGAAGGGTTTCATGAACGGCGAACCGAATCCAGCCAACGGACCGAATGTGTTTGAAAAAGTCGTCGACTTTGTCGATGAACGAGTCGGTCTAAAGACCATTCAAGCCAAAATGTTGAATGAGCCTGTCCCTGGTGGGTCTCGTTGGGCGTATGCGTTTGGGTCCGTCTTGCTTTTCATTTTTATTTTGCAGGTGGTGACCGGGATCTTGTTGATGTTTTATTATGTCCCGAGCACCGATCATGCATACGCCAGCACGCAATACATCATTCATGAAGTGGATTACGGTTGGTTTATATTGAGCTATCACTTCTGGGGTTCATCGGCGATGGTCGTGATGGTCTTTGCTCATATGTCCCAGGTTTTTCTCTGGGGAGCCTATAAAAAGCCCCGTGAATTGGTTTGGCTGGTGGGTCTTGCCCTCTTTGGGATTGTGATGGCGTTTGGGTTTACGGGGTATCTTCTTCCATGGGATCAACGGGCCTTTTGGGCCACCGTTGTGGGCGTCGAGATCATGGATAAAACCCCTATCATTGGGGATTTCATGGCCCGTTTTTTGAAGGGTGGCCCCACCCCGGGTCAAATGACCATCAGCCGATTTTTTGTGATTCATGTGATGGTTCTTCCTGCTGCCTTAATGGGGCTGGCAGGTCTCCACATCTTTTTGTTCCGCAAGGCAGGGCCTGCAGGGCCATTTCGTGGAACACCTGAGCAAATCAAAGCCAAGACCGATTACTTCTTTCCGAGGCAAATCTGGAAAGATATGGTGGCGATGGCCTCGGTCTTTCTTATCATTTCCTGCTTAGCGTTTATCGAACCGGTCGTGTTATTAGAAGAGGCGACCCCTGATCCAGGTGATTATCACCCTGAGCCGGAGTGGTACTTCTTATTCTTGTTTCAGTTACTTCGTCTCAAAATCTTTGGTGGGGAATTTGGGCAATTTTTGGGATCTATCGCCCTTCCAGGGGCATTTATGGCGTTCTTGGCGGCACTGCCCTTTATTGATACCAACCCCGAGCGTAATATTTTTAAGCGTCCCTATGCTTTGATTGGGTGGATTCTTGTCATGACTTTTATTCTCCTCTTTACCGTCTCCTCCATTCTCAATAGAGAGTTCCTGGATTAGAGCGTTATGTCGAACGTCAAACTAGGACTTCTCGTTTTTTGGCCGACTTTTTGGACGGGCTTTCCCATTAAACTGGTGATTGCCCTCCTCCTCTTGGCGGGGCATGTTCATCCGTGGGAAGGGATAGGGCTTGAAGCGTTACTCCTTCTTTCCATTCCCATAGACATTTGGGCCTTAGGCCTCTGTTCCCGGACCGTGTTCCTTGAGCGGCTCAACGTTGACCCTCCCAAAGGTTCTGGTCTCACGCTCTGGTGGCAATGGGCATTGTTTAGCGTAATCTATGTACCGATTTTGTATTTCATTGCTGGAGGGGCAAAAGCTATCGCAAAATCTGCGACCGAAAGTACCCTTCACTTGTTTGAAGAAAATGTGATGGTGATTCCCATTGCCGAAAAAATAAGCCTGGAGCTGGTGATGTGGGGTCTGCCCGCCACCCTGGTGTTGGTGGCATTGCTCTATGGATGGCTGTTTGGGTTGGGAGCCTTGGCCCAACGGCAAGTTCGAGCTTCCACTCCAGTGGACGGAAGCTTTCAGGATATCGTGTATCGATGGGATGTCCTCCGTATTCCCAAGGACCAACCGTTGCTGCTCACGGCGTTTACTGGGGTTGGTGTCGTTCTGGTGTTTCTGTTTTGGGGCTTGATTCCGGTGAGTACGCCACATCCTCATGAAGAATATGAATTCATCGATGTGAAGAAGGTCGAAAAGCCCGTTAAACCCAAAGAGGTCATCAAGAAAACAGAGCAGATTTTAGCCAGTGCCGAATTGACGATTGTCGAGTTGGAAAAAGCAAAGGGGGGCAAGGGGAAGGATGGGTCGCCTAAAAAGAATAAGGCCAAGGCTGCTCCGGCTGCGAAGCCTACACCAACCCCCGTCATGCCAGGTGCAGCTGGTAACCACTCTTCTGTCGAACAGCAAGGGGCACAAGCCCATTAAAAGATGATTGGCCAATGAGGGGATATTTCATGAGACATCTTGGCGCTATGAGGAATCTCAATAATTGGTTGCCACGTGTGAAGGTGTCATCCCTCTTAGGGTGGTGTGTCTTTCTCACAATATTTGTGATCCCAGCCCTTGCCTGGGCTCAGAATGCTGCAACCCAAGCGATGTCGGTCGAATACCGTGACATTCCGTGGGTGGGAAGTCGTAACGTGATTTGGGTGGTCGCCCAGCAGCATTTGCTCTTGGCCGGGTTTGTGTTGGGTGTTCCCTTATTTGCATGGGTTTGTGAGATCGTTGGGTGGAGGTCCAAAGAAGCTCGATATGACAAACTGGCGAAAGAATTTACCAAGCTCTTGACTTCGGCCTATGCCACGACGGCCCTGTTTGGAGGAATTCTTCTCTTTCTCCTGATTGGTCTGTACCCCAAGCTCATGGCGTATTTGTCAGACATCTTTTTCCCTTCCTTTATTGTCTACTGCATCTTATTCCTTCTTGAGACCGTCACCCTGTATTTGTATTGGTATGGGTGGGATGCCATGCAGGGAAACAAGAAGGCCTTTCATATCTTTTTGGGGTTCCTGCTGAATTTATTTGCCTTGGGCATCATGATGGTTCCCAATAGCTGGGCCACGTTCCAAGCCAGCCCTGTCGTGGTGACGGATGGTACGGCAATCGAGCGGACTTGGGCGGCTATGCAAAATCCAACCTGGTGGCCGGTCAATATCCACCGGTTTATTGCCAATATCGTGTTGGGTGGCTTCATTTGTGGGGCCTATGCAGGGGTGCGGTATCTTCTTGCGGCAAGCCGAGAGGAACGGGACCATTATGACTGGATGGGATATGTCGGGAACTTCATCGGGGTGTTTGGCATGCTCCCCCTTCCCTTCGCGGGTTATTGGTTGATGCGGGAGGTCTATCAATATAATCAGCAAATGGGCATTACCTTGATGGGAGGATTTTTAGCCTGGCTCTTTATTCTCCAAGCCATGTTGATTGGCGTGCTCTTTCTAGGGGCGAACTATTATTTCTGGATGGGCATTACGTATCGGGTTCCGGGGGTTGCCCAGAGTTACAAAAAACCCATTTTGGCGATGCTCATTGTCTTGATGGTATCCCTGGCTGTGTGGATGACTCCTCACTCCCTTGTGGCGAGCCTTCAGGAAGCTCGGCAAATGGGTGGAACCCACCATCCGCTGCTTGGGGTCTTTGGCGTCATGTCAGCCAAGATGACTGTGGCAAATCTCATGATTCTGGTGACCTTCATGAGTTTCCTCATGTACTGGCGTGCCGGTAAACAAGAAACGGCTGGATGGGCCAGAATAGCGAAGGCGGTAATGGGGGCCTTGCTCGTCATCGCGGGGTTAGCGGTGATTGTCTTAGGCGTATGGGGATATTTTGTCCCGGCCATCATTCGGATCAATTACTTCTCGGTGGCCCAGGTGCTTATTGTTTTGTTTATCATGGTCACGTTTACGCCCTTGACGGCCCTATTGATGAAAAGTGCGAAGACTACGACAGAAATGATTTGGGGGCAAATGCCCATTAGGGCGGGCTATACCCTTGTATCCAATGCGGTCATGGTCATTTTACTGATGTCGCTCATGGGGTATGCCCGATCGTCTTCACGAGTGCATTGGCACATCTATGGCGTGATGCGTGATACCTCTGAATACGCCTATTCTCCGGCACTCGGGTATGCGGCGGCCTTTATGTCGCTGAATACCTTTGTGTTCTGTCTGATAGTGTCGTTTATTTTCTGGGTGGCCACAATGGGGGATAAGGGCACAAAAGGCTCGGAACGAGGACAACCTGAAGAAAGTCCGGCGAAGATCCCTGGAGGAGTGGCCCCGGCCATGGCAGGCGGGTCCCCACGTGAGGGACAGAAATTTATGAATCCAGTTCCAATGAATCTTCCTAACAAGAATGAGGACACATGAGTGAAGTTGCCCTACTTCAATTGATTGGCCTGAGTGTGGTTGGAACAGGGATTGTCATTCTCCTTTTCATCAAAGCCATGTTTGTCCGGGTCGTTGGATTTGTGATTATTATGTTAGGGATCTTTACCCTGATCGCCCTTGGGGTTCCCCAAATGGCTTCTCTTCCGCCGGCGGTGGAAACGTTTG
>JAYWMS010000334.1:0-5460 GCA_035873215.1 Nitrospirota bacterium
CATCCCTCACCACACATTTTCACACCAATACGCGTAGTACCTAGCGAACATAGTTAGATGCTTAGGCAGATACTGAATTAACGGAAACGGACGGGAAATTATAACCTTAGTGGACCGTGAGGCAGCTGAGCATGGAACAAAAGATGATCTGCCCTTCTTGGTTTCCGAGGATGTCTTCTGCGCAGCGTTCCGGATGCGGCATGAGCCCCATGACATTGCCCCGGGCATTCCGAATGCCGGCGATGTTGTCGAGCGAGCCATTCGGGTTGGCGGATTCGGTCACGTTTCCCTCGGATGTGCAATACCGAAAGACGATTTGGGCGTTGGCTTTCAATGAAGACAGCGTCAGGGGATCCGTGTAGTAATTGCCTTCTGCATGCGCGATGGGCACTTTGAGAATTTGGCCGGGTTGGCAGGCATTCGTGAACGGTGTCGCCGCATTTTCTACTTTGATGTAGGCATCCTGGCAGATAAACGAAAGCCCGCGATTTCTCAGCATGGCCCCGGGCAGCAATCCAATTTCTAGAAGAATTTGAAAGCCGTTACAGATGCCCAAGACTAGCCCACCGTCGGCCGCAAAGGTTTTGAGTGACTCCATGATGGGAGAAAATCGTGCGACGGCTCCTGTCCTAAGATAGTCTCCATACGAAAAACCTCCTGGAATCACAATGGCGTCACACCCTTCAAGGGAGGTTGCTTGATGCCAGATTTGATGGGTGTCCTGTTCCAGTGTGTCGGATAAGACCCGAACACAATCACGATCGCAATTGGACCCGGGAAACACGAGGACGCCCCATTTCATTTTTGCACCCTCTTCATGAGTTATTGAGGTCGTATCGAAATTCTTCAATCACTGGATTGGCGAGCAACTTTTCACACATCGCTTTTACGGTGGATTCTGCTTGTGCTGGATCTTCCTCCGCCAAATCGACTTCCAGATACTTTCCCACGCGGACATCATTCACGGAGGAAAATCCCAACGTCACCAACGACTGTTGAATGGCTCTGCCCTGTGGATCCAGAATGCCCGATTTCAGGGTGACGTAAACTTTGGCTTTCATGGGCGTGTCCGTTTTGATTTCATTGGTCGGGCTTTTTGTGTTCTCTTACTTTTTGATACTCCTGAGCCGAAGACCCGTCGATAGACTTGGTCGACATGTCGAATATAGCTTTTGGGTTCGAAGCACGCGTGGATCTCTGACGGTTTCAACAGTCTACTAATAAAGGGATCATTCGTGACCAATTGTTGAAAGTCCCCTCTCCCCTGCCACGTCTCCATCGCATGTTGCTGCACGGCTTCGTAGGCAGCCTTGCGTTCGGCACCTTTTTCTACCAGCGCCAACAACAGACGCTGGGAATACACCAAGCCTCCGGTCATGTTTAAATTGGCCAACATGCGATCCGGATAGACGACCAGATCCTTTAACAATCTGGTGAGACGTACTAACATGTAATCGATTAAGATCGTACTGTCCGGAATGATGATCCGTTCCACCGACGAATGGCTGATGTCTCGTTCATGCCATAGGGCCACGTTTTCCATCGCGGCCAAGCTGTTCCCTCGGATCACTCTCGCCAGCCCGCAGAGATTCTCCGAGCCCACCGGGTTTCGTTTATGCGGCATGGCCGATGACCCTTTTTGTCCCTCACTGAAATACTCCTCGGCTTCCAATACTTCGGTTCGTTGCAGATGCCGGATTTCCGTGGCCACTTTCTCGATACTCGCGGCGATCAATGCCAGACAACTCAGGAAGGCCGCGTGACGATCGCGTTGCACGACTTGATTCGACACCGGAGCCGGTTGCAGCCCAAGTTTTTGGCAAACCGTTTTTTCGACCTGCGGGGGCAGGTGCGCAAAGGTCCCCATCGCTCCAGAGAGTTTTCCCACTGCCATGTCTTCTCCGGCGGCGACCAGTCGTTTGCGTTGGCGGGTAAACTCTTCAAACCACACGGCAAATTTGAACCCCAACGAGATGGGTTCGCCATGGATGCCATGTGATCGGCCCACCATCATCGTTTCGCGATGGGTCAGCGCTTGGTCTCTGAGAACGTCCAAGAGATTGTCGAGATCTTCGAGAATGATTCCGACTGCTTCGACCACTTGTACGGCTAAGGCGGTATCCAGGATATCGGAGGAGGTGAGGCCGGTATGCAGATGACGGGCTTTTGGCCCGGCTTGTTCGGCGATGGATTCCAGGAAGGCAATGATGTCGTGTTTGGTGACTTGTTCGATGGCGGCAATGCGGTCGGGATTCACTTTGACTTTTCGTCGAACATGCGCGGCTACGCCCTTTGGCACACTGCCCCTCCCCTCCAACGCTTCACACGCCGCGAGTTCCACTTGGAGCCAGGCCTCATATTTTCGCTGTTGGGTCCAGAGGGACCCCATACGCGGGAGGGTGTACCGATCAATCACGCTGGCATTCCATTCGGCATCATGTTCGGTCTCATCACGATCTAGACGGTTTTGACTTCGGGTGTTGCCATGGCCAGGCGCTTCACTTGCAATCGAGCGTCCTGTTTCAACAATTGATCTAAGATTCCATTAATAAAACGCGTCGTATCCGCATCGGCAAAACTCTTCGCCAGCTCCAAGGCTTCATTCATCGTCACCTTGGCCGGAATATCGGGAATCCACAACAGCTCATAGATCGCCAGACGAAGGATGTTGCGATCGATGACGGGCATGCGGGCCAATGACCAGTTTTCTGCGTATTTTCCAATTAAATCGTCCAGTTCGATCTGTTGGTCTTGGACGCCGGCCACCACCAGGTCCACAAAGTCCTTTATTGAGCCAGACACCGTCTGCTGCTCCCAAAACTGTTCCAACCAAAATTCCGTGCTCCCATGAAAGTCCCATTGAAACAAGACTTGTAGCGCCAGCTCCCGGGCTTTATGTCGACCATAGCGTCGGATGGGTGGGTGTTCAGAATCGGAGTCTGGCTGTACTGGATCAACTGGAGAAGGGCTCATGTTTGGGTCTTTGATGATAACGGAAGAATTAATGTTGGAACCCGCTTAGGTTTCGATTGTCTTTTGCCATGCTTTTTTGAAGCGTGGCCATTTCGATGGCGGATCGCGCGGCCTCGGCTCCTCGATTTTTTTCTGGGCCACCGGCACGTTCCAGCGCTTGCTCAACCGTATCCGTCGTCAGCACTCCAAAGATGATCGGAATCCCCGTGACCAATGAGGCATGTGCAATTCCACGACTGGTTTCCGCGCTGATATAGTCAAAGTGCGGCGTCTCGCCACGAATCACGGCTCCCAAGCACAGGACGGCATCAAATTTCCGTGATTGAGCCAGCTGGTTGGCCAGCAATGGGATTTCAAAGGCCCCAGGCACTCTCACCACTTCTATATCTTTTTCCTGCGCTCCCTGCTCTTTCAGGGTTTCCACGGCACTGGTGAGGAGCCTGGAGGTGATCATTTCATTGAAGTTGCTGACGACAATGCCGAATCGACAATCCTGAGCATTCAGATGCCCTTCTTTCATTTCCATATAATAGTGGGCTTTCTTGATCGACCGAGTGTTATTTGGTTTTGATAAAACGGAATCGACCAGATCGACGAAAGGGCTGTGAGTAGTTCGATGCTTTCTTAATCTCTTTGGGGCTGTTCAAAACCTGTCCTGAGCCTTGCCGAAGGATGGCTCGCTATTTCACCTGCCTAAACCCAAGGGCGCCAAGACGTCCTGTTCCACGGGCAAGGCCGCAGGGGTTTTGACGCCCGGAGCGTCCAGACAGTACGTGAGGACGACAAAAGCCCGAGAACGCCGCTGGCGGACCCTTCGACGGAGTTTATCCTGAGCTAAGCCGAAGGACTCAAGACATGCTTTTTCAACAGGCCCCTATACATTATTGAGAAGGTGTCCAAGCTTATCTTTTTTCGTGCGGAGGTAGTGCTTGTTCGTTTCCTTGGGATCAATCTCAATAGGCACTCGCTCCACCACACTCAACCCATACCCTTCAATACCCACGATTTTGCGAGGATTGTTCGTGATGAGCCGTATTTTTTTCAAACCGATTCGGACTAAAATTTGCGCGCCAATCCCATAATCCCGCAAATCGGGCTTGAAACCCAGCTTTAGATTCGCTTCAACCGTATCGCTCCCTTCATCCTGTAAATGATAGGCGCGAATTTTGTTGAGCAACCCAATCCCTCGGCCTTCTTGGTTGAGGTACAACAACACACCCCTGCCTTCTTTTTCAATCATTTCCATCGCACGATGCAATTGATCACGGCAGTCGCATCGAAGAGAACCAAACACGTCGGAGGTCAGGCATCCTGAATGGACCCGAACTAGTGTCGGCGAGTCGTCAATTTGCCCTTTGACTAAGGCAATGTGATTGCCGTTATCCAGCTCGTTTTCAAACACCACGGCTTCGAACTCCCCAAATATCGTGGGCATCTGTGCCGTGGCTGCCCGCCGCACAAAAGTTTCCCGACACAGTCGATAATGAATGAGGTCTTTGATGGTGATGAGTTTTAGTTGATGTTCCTTCGCAAACTCAGTGAGGTCAGGGATTCGAGCCATGGTCCCGTCATCATTCATGATTTCGCAAATGACACCAGCTGGCGACATGCCGGCCAACTTTGCCAAATCTATCGACCCTTCCGTCTGCCCTGCCCTTTTTAACACGCCACCCTGATGCGCTCGTAAAGGAAAAATATGTCCAGGCTTGGTAAAATCCGTCGCGCCGCATTTCGGATCGACTGCCATTCGAATGGTAGTGGCGCGATCCGAAGCCGAAATGCCCGTTGTCACATCACGCGCCGCATCAATCGACACCGTAAAGGCTGTGCCGAATGGCGCGGTGTTCTCAGATGTTTGGGGATGAAGCTGCAACTCATCGGCCCGTTCCGATGTGAGCGTAAGACAAATCAAGCCACGAGCATGTTTGGCCATGAAGTTGATGGCATCCGGTGTGGCACATTCAGCAGCCATCACCAGATCGCCTTCGTTTTCTCGATCTTCGTCATCCACCAAGATGACAAACTTCCCCTCTCGGAGGTCTTGAACCGCGCTGTCGATAGAGTCGAACATATGTGTTCCTACGAATCCTTTTATAAAAACTAGCTTATATGGGCTACCCATCCCCCTGTCAATGGCAACTTCAGGGTTAAGGACATACAGCGATTATGGTTCTGTTGAATGTTTCTCTCAAATGGCCCATACATGGCCTAGGAGAAATCGGTATCAGCAGCGGACGGGAATGGTCAAAAAAATCCTTTATTTCACCCGCCCAATCCCAAGGGTGCCAAGACTCCCTTTTCCACGGGCAAGGCCGCAGCCTTTTTGACGCGCGGAGCGTACTCCCAGTACGTGAGCGCGAACGCCGCGAAGAGCGGCAAGTCTGTGAGCCCGAAGGTCAGGTAAACTGCCGAGAACGCCGGTGGGGACTTTATTCAACATTCCCCTCAAAGAAAAAAGGTTGTCTGGCCCGATCAAGCCACACAACC